>NZ_JBHYIG010000028.1:0-50799 GCF_042740015.1 Streptomyces sp. NPDC059037 | reverse complement strand
CCGGTGCGCCGGACCGCGGTGTCGCCGTGCTGGGGGATGCCCAGGGCCCGGGCCAGGCGGGGGTCGATGGTGGGCACGGACTCGGGGGTGGGCATGGGGATACGAGGGTCGCGGTGGACGCCGCGTACGGTCGGAGCCGTCGGCTGAGGGGCAGGCCGTGAGTCCGCGGGGACTTCACTCTCCGCGTTGCGGAGCACGGCGGTCGGCTCGACCGCCGGGCCGGTGGTGCCCGCGCCCAGATCCTTCAGCACGTTCCGCTGCCAGTCGTCCTCTTGAGCCATGCCGACCCCCTACGCGAAGGTGTCGAGCAGTCGCCCGTACACACCGAACACCCCGATGACGAGCGGCAGCAGCGCGATCACGCCGACCGACTCCAGTACGTCACCGAAGCGACGAAGCCGCACCCGCACATGCTCGGCGGGCTGCACCGCAAGGACCGCGAGCGGAGCTATGGCGAGCCCGGCGAGCAGGGCCAGCGGTCCAACGCCCGCCGACCGTTCGAGCCAGACGCCGACCAACGCGACGACGACGACAGCGGCGGCGGCGAACAAGGCAACGACCTCCGCGACCAGCGGGTAGGCCCGAGCCCGCAGTGCGAGCACGACTGCGGTGACCACGGCAAGCAGCACGGTCCACACCGTCGGCTCCCGCAGCACCAACATCCCGGCACCGGCCGCCGAGACGGCAAGGACCACCGTGGCGATCGCGAGCCCCCGATGGGTGGCGGCCAACGCGGCACCCACGCGATACCTGCTCACCGACGCCCCGCCCGAACGCCGGTCATCAAGCCCCGACAACCCAGACGCCATCAGGGCGAGACGGGGCAGCACCCCGAGCACGACCACGGACACGAGGACGAGCAGGGACCCCATCCGAGCCTGCTCGGTCACGGTGCCGGCCCCGTCCTGCAGGGCGACGGACGCTTCCCACAGCACCAGACAGCCGAGGACGGCGGCGGCTCCGATCAACCCGCCCCGCCCCAAGGGGGAGAACCACCCCAGGAAGAGGAGCACCAGCGTCGCGGCAAGGGCCACGCCTGCGACTCGCACGGCGCCGGACCAGCCATGGGCGTCGGTCAACGTCCAGGCGCCGAGCGCTCCTATGGCCCCAGCGGTGACGATGAGCGTGGCGGAGAGCCCCTGCCGCTTCATGCGCCCGAGTACGACCCCGGCGACGCAGGCAACAACGGCAACACCCACCAAGGCATTGCCCACATCCCCCAATACGAACTCACCACGCGCCAACACCCCGGCGACAAGAGCCCAGAGAACGGTGGCAAGCCCGGCAACCACCCGCCGGGCCGCGGACCCCCACCTCCAGGCCCTGACATCCAAGTCATCGGCGGCCTCATCGGTGACGTCGTGCACGACGGGCGCGGAGGGCGCGTCCTCGGCCCGCACGAGCCGCAGCACGGCGCCGTCCGGTATCCCGGCGGACTCCAGCGTGCTGTCATGCGCGAGGGCGGAACCGTCCACGGTGACCAGATGCCGCAGCATGGGCCGACCGGCGGCTTGATCGTCGAGGAGCCGCAACACTTCCGGAATCAGCAGCCCGACAGGCTCCTGAGCGGGGAGCACAAGATCCACCCGCCGCCGATCCCCGACCAAGGTGACCCGGCTCAAGGCCGTACGACTCGTACCGCTCATGCGGCTCAACGGCCCCGCAGATATCACGCGTTCGAACCTATCATCGAGAGGAAGGCGTTACGGAGGGCGAAGGGGACGGCGAAGAAGCCGGGGCGGACGGCGATGTGGAAGGCACGGAGGAGCTGTAGGGGCTCTTCCCGATCAGCCGATGCGAAATGAACGACCACCCCACACACCCGGCACACAACACCGCCGCGATCACCACCCCGGCGAACACCTTCCCCAACCGCTCATCAACGGTCCGCCGCTGCCGCTGGGCCCCGAACAGCAGGGCATCCCGAAGCCGTCGGCGTCGTACCGACACCGACTCCAGCAGTTGGCTGTCGTAGTCCTGGGCCGCCATATCGTGGCCCTACGCAACGGGGTGCACGTTGGCGACAGGGAGTGGGGTGCCACGAGGCACCCAGGGGTAACTCATCGGAATCCTATGCGGGTTGATGGGCCACGGGACCTACTCACGTTGGGAACTCACCGATCCAGCCGCGCTCGATGAGATGCTTGGGCAGGTACTCCGACTCGACTTCGATGGGGAGATCGGCGTCGTATGCGAGGCACGTGATGGCGAGGGGGCCGAGCGCTACCAGGCCGGTGCTGCTGCCGCGGCGTTCCTCGTCCTCGGTCCAGTATGACTTGTGCCAGTTCAGAGCGTCGGCCAGGGCCTCGTTGAATTTCTCGGCATCCTGGGTGACGTAGTGAGCAAACAAGTTGATGGGCGGATACTCGATCTTTAGAACCAGATCCTTCTCCGCCACCCGCAAGGCAGCGGGGTCGGTTCCCCGCATGGCGGCGACAAGGAGGTCGCCCAACTCCCCACCTTCACGCCACCACTTCTGCAGAGTTTCCACCCATGGGTAGACGTAATCGTCATAGGCGGCCCCGGACGTACCAAGCAGGGAGATTGGCACGTTGGCCAGTTGTGTCAATCGGCCACGTTCCCGGCAAACGATCGCCAGCCAGAAGGCAGTCAGCCAGTTTCCGGCATCGGCGTATGGCTGCGGGCCAGCCGCAGGGAGATCTTGGACCTGGTCGGCGATACGGCATTCAACTGAGCCCGCCGTGGTGGTGGCTGAAGCGAACAGTGCAGATCCCAGCTGCATTGCCGTTACCCACGCCTCCCACGTCGGCAACAGCGCTGCACGCGCGTCGTGCCCACAGTGCGTGTGTGCCGCGAGTACTGATGTGCCGAATGCCAGGTTAATATTCTCGGGATGCTGCTCCAGGGAGTCAATTCGACGTCGGACGCTCTTGTCGAGTAGTCGCGCGCGATCCTCTGCGGCAGAGGTGGGGAATTCATGGCGTGGCACGATGATTGTCATGGCTTAGGCTTTCGGCTGATGTCGAAGTACCTCATCACGTACCCATTGTACTTATCACCAGCCGACTGGGCTTTGACCTCCACGTAGTCGAGCCTTCCCTCGTCGAGTGCACGGCTGAGCTCGTCAGCAAGCTCGATCTCGCCGCGATCCTCCATCTTGAGTAGGATCGCGTCGAAGTATTCGCGAGTGCCCTGTGAGTAGTAACGGCTGCCGATCCTCTTCCTGTTGAGTTCTGTGCCGACATCGGCCTTAGCCTCGACGACGACGATTCTGCCGTCCTTGGTGCGCCAGATCTGGTCGAATCGGTGCTGCCCACGCGCTCCGTCGTCCAGTCGCTTCTCAACTTGGAAATGGTCGGGTATGGCATGGAACTCTGCTGCGTATTCACCTAGGTTCTCGCCGCTGATTCCCATGTGAGTGTGCGTGGACTTGTATTCATATATTGCCTCAGTTTTGGCAAGCTCGTTTTCGAGTGAGTTGTCCTGCTCGTAGCGAGCCGACGTCTCACGCTTAAATCTCTCCGCGGCCTGATCGTAGTCGATCGAATACCTTCGCTGGCTGGCCATTTCGTGCATTTCCGGACGGTGATCTGGATGTAGTGTGGAGACATGCCCGACTTCCTTCCCTGGGAGGTAATCGGGCTTGACCGTCGGGGTGGCAGCCGTCCATGGCCTCGCCGGATCGCCGGTTGGGAGCAAATGGGACTGAAGTAGATCTCCGTGTTCATCCCGGAGTTCGATCGACCTTCGGCGACCACTAGAGTAATAGTGGTCCTTGCGCCATTGTGGATCAGTATTTGCCTTCTCTACCTGCCGCCGCAGAATCGCGTCCTTCTCGGCCTCGGACAGGCGGTCGGCGGCCCCGCCGCGGCCTCCGCTGTTGGCGCCGTGACCGCCCCCGCCCCTGCCGGAATGGTCACCACCGGAAGGCCTGATGGGCCCTACCTCGGATGCCGTTGGCCCCGATGCGTGAGCTCCAGCAGGTCCCGTGGGGTGGTTGGCGCCTTCAGCGCCGTGCCTGCCACCGCCACCCCCGGGAGGCGGGCCATGGCTGGCCTGTGGCGGCAGGTTCTCGCCCGCATGAGCACTGGCTTCCGGCGCCCGTGCGCCCGCGCCGACGAGCTGATGCTCGCGTGGTGCCTCGACGGAGGGGGTGCGTTCGTCGGCAGAGAGTTCGACCCGGGGCGGGGTGGTGTCGGGGACGCCGTTCTTGAGGATGACGAGCTCGCCGCTTCTGACATGGAGTTCGGAGCCTGGGGCGAACCTCCATACGGTGCTGGTGGATCCGGCGTCTGGGACGTTGTTGAATCCGGCGCGGGCGCGGGCGGTGACGTCTGCGATCTTGGGTATGGCTCGGGTGGTGGCGCCGACGGTCTTGGCGGTCGCGCTGATGGGGTCGATGGCCTCGCCGACCTTGGCCAGGGCGCCGGCGGTTTTGGCGACGGCGCCGCCCTTGGCCATCTTCGAGACGGCGGCCAGCGGTCCCGAGGCGAGGGTCAGGCCGTTGAAGAAGACGGTGCCGGTGGCCTTGCCCGGGCGGTCTGCCCAGTCGTCCCAGCCGACCAGGGACTTGGCGAAGGTCTTGGCATACGGGCGGCCCTCGGCGGCCTGTTCCTTCCAGGGCGAGTCTTGCTTGTTGAGCGGGTCGAAGAGGTAGGACTCCAGGCCGAGGACCGACATGCCAAGCCCCTTGCGGGCCGCGTCGCCGTCCTCCCCGGGGCTGACGAGGTCCACGAGCCCGGTGACGGTGCCGACGATGTTGTCCTTGACGCTGACGCCGGCGTCCTCCACATGGTGGGTGATGTCGAATTTGTCGTAGGTGAGGGCCTCTGGGGTGCCCCAGGGCAGCTTGTCGGCGTGCTTGAGCGCTTCAGCGGTATAGCCGTAGACCCGCGCACCGAGGGGGACCAAGGTGCCCTCGTAGCCCTGCGGGACGTACTGGGGGCCGCCTACCAGAGCGGTGATCTTGTTGTTGGCGGCGGTCTCGGCGGCGGTGAAGTCCGCCTGGGCCTGGCCGATCTCGTCCCACAGGGCGTCGTGCTGGTCGATCTTGTCCTGGTCCTGGGTCCACTCGTCGTCGATCTCGCCGCCGTCGGTCTTCAGACCCGCCACGAAGGTAGCCACCCGGGTCCGCAGACGGTCCAGGCGGGCGATGATGGGCCTGACCGCACCGACGTAGTCATCCAGCGCCCCGGCGACCGTCTCGACCTTCGATGCAAACAGGTCCGCCCGATCACGCACCGGCGCGGTGGAAGCGAACAGCTCCTCCGCCTCGGGCGCCCGATAGAAGGCCCCGAGCCCCTGGAATTTGCTGTGCGCCACACTGCCCGCCTGGCGCAGGGCGCCTGCATGGGTCCGCAGCCCGGAGGCGTGCTGCTCCACCTGTTCCAGATCACCCGTGAAGTGGGGGACGTCCTTCGCAGTGATCACAGCGAGCCCCGGGTGAGGGGTATCGGCCGCTCTAGGACCGGGTCGACGACACTGGCCGCGGAGCGCTGCACCTCGGCCGCGATCTCGAGGTCGCCCGCCTCGTAGGCCGCGGTGGCCAGCATCGCGCCGGTGACCGACTGCCCGGCCCGGGCGCCGATGAACTGCACTTCCTCGGCGGTGCCTTCGGCGAAATCGACGAGCGCCGCGGCGACCAGACCCGTGACCGGACTCTGGCCCCCGCCGTCGGCGTCGCCCGATACCAGGGCACCGGACCACTTCGCGGCGCCCCCCAGGTCCTCGCCGTACCCGCCCACGTGCCGATCCAGTGCGCCCAGTACGTCGTTCACCCGCGACAGGACGTCATTCACCCCGCCCGGCTCAATATCCCATTTCGGCATGCCAACCCCCTGCTTTCGCCCCGTGCCCCCGGATGCCCATCTGCTGCAGGCCTGTCAGCCGATGTTGTCGACCGCCGCCCGCGCTCGCGCGAGCGTCGACTGGGCGGTGCCGTCGTTCTGCTCCAGCGTGGTGCGCACGAGGCGGATGATTTCGCGGACCTCGTTGGCCGCTTTGTTCCAGCGGACTTCCTTGCCGTGGTAGTCGTCTGACACGCCGTCGGCCTGGTAGTCGGCCATCGCGGCCTTCACGGCGCGGTCGCGGTCGCCGAGCACCCGCTCCAGCTGGCCGATGATGATCTGCAGGCCGCCCTGCACATCGGCCGAGGCGCCGGTGTCGTAGGAGCGGCGATCCTGGGTTCCAGCCATGGCGAAGTTCCCCCTGCGTACGAAAAGTTGGCTAGGTGAGTGGTGCGGTCGGCTCAGCCGGAGAAGCGGGCGCCGTCGAAGTTCGCCGCGCCCATGTTCTGGTGGGCGTTGTCCGACTGCTCCTGGTCACCGGAGCCGAACGCGGTGTCCATGCCCGCCTGGCCGCCCAGGATCGAGGACAGTGCCCCGTTCAGGTCCGAAGTGATCTCGTCCGCGCGCAGCTTGAACGAGTCGAAGGTCGCCTTGCCCGCCCCGTTGAACTTGCCCTCCAGCGGCTCGGCCGCCTGCACAAGGAGGCTGATCAGCGTCCCGAGATCGTCGCTGGACCCCACGGTGTTCTTTCCCAGTACCGCGAGAGTCGTGTCTCCCATGTCGAACTTCATGACCCCACCCCGAATTGTGTTGTACGCGGCGGCAGTTCCTCATCACGGAAACCACATGCGTCACTCGCGCCACGTAGCGTATCGAACATCCTCTCCCATGAAGAGTTGCAGACGCAACGCGGTTGAGGGTCAGGTGGCGTGATCTGTGCCATGGCGGGTGGCCTTGGGGGAGGAGGCGCGCTGCCACGAGGCCGGGTGCCCGCCGGCTGCTGGAGCGCGCTGTGAAGGGGGGGCAACACTCCTGTGGCGTTGCGGTCGCCGGGTGCTGCCGTACGGTGCGGAGCAAGGGCGGTGCTGTCGTCAGGAGCTGCGTAACCCGTTGGCCGTGGCCGAATCTGCGTATCGTGCGGAAGCCCAGTGCCGACGCAGTGCGAGCTGATCAAGCAGCGCGGCACCGGGGTGGAGGTCTACGTCTGGCACGGTCGAGGGCGCCGTCGCAGGCTGGGCGTACGTCCGACAGCCTTGATGGCAGCACGGCGCTCAATGGGAGCCCCAGCTGGCCGTCGTATCTCCCATCCGCAAAGTGCCCAGCCGATAGCCGATAGCCGATAGCCGAGTTGAGCCGATGCTTTCGCATCCCCCGATCGGCCCGGCGAACGAAGGACCCAAGCCAAGGGTGTGCAGGTCCCGGATCGCGACGAGCGTGGCTATGCCCTGCCACTGGCGGAGGTCGTGGCCGTACGCCGCTGAGAACGCCCGGAGTTGAGCGGTGGTGCGCCCGAAGCGCACCCCCTGGACGGTGTTCGCAAGGTCGAGCTCTCGCGGCCCGTAGGCCGCCTCGTCCCAGTCGCCGAGCCGCACCAGCGAGTCCTTCTCGTCCCACAGCGTGTTGCCGGGGTAGGCGTCCCCATGGATCAGTGCCGTGGCCCAGCGGGAAGTCCAGTTCGGCGTACGTCGCCAGCAGCGTCTCGGCGCGGCCGAGCAGCCAGGCCCGGTCGTCCGGGGAGAGCGATGTGCTGGCGTGGACCGTGGTCCGCAGGGAGGACAGCGGCTCGTACATCGGCAGTGCGCAGGGCGGTGGCGGCAGGGCGTGGGCTCGGCGGGGGGATTCCCGCCAGGTGTTCGGGGTGGGGCGTCGGGGCGTCGTCCGGCTGGGGGTAGTGGTGCCAGAAGCTGACCGTGTAGGCGTGCACGGTGACGGGCTGCGGGACGTCGAGGGGCTGTGTGACCGGGATGTCGTGGTCGTCCAGCCAGCGGGTCAGAGTCACGGCTCGGGTTATGTGTTCGTGCTGGTCGGCGCGGCTGACTCGCACGATCGCCTTGGCGGCGGGGAGGGCGTAGACGGAGGTGGCGTGGGCCCGTACGGGGGTAAGGCCTCGGGTGGGCAGGTTCAGCGTGGCGCAGGCCTGCCGGGCGGCATCTTCGGGGGCGAGAGATGTCGTGGTCATCGCCCCGACGGTAGCGCGGTTTCTCCGTCGATGACTTGGTAGCCGCGGATCAGGTCGGCGAGTTCGCCTGCTGCTCGGCTGTGCTTCAGCTCGGGGCGGCGTACGAGGGCGCCGAGTCGCTCCATCCCGTTGCCGAGTTGGCGAATGCGCATCTCGGGCGGCAAGTTCAGGACGTGGTCCAGTGCGGCCACGGCCTCGTCCAGGTCGCCTTGGTGGATGCCGATCGTGAACAGGTCCAGCTGGGCCAGGGCTTCGTCGCCGTACGAACGCTCCTCCTGCGGTCCCATGCGGTAGGCCTCTATGGCTGCCGCGGCGTGGTGCTGGGCCTGCTCGTGCTGTCCGAGCAGCCGTGTACGTGCCGCCGAGGTAGTCGTCTTGCTTGGCTCGCGAAAAGGTCAGGAGGCCGCCGAACTGTCCGAGGTCGTCGTCGCGCGGCGGCTCGTCCATGGCGCGCCGCATGCGGTCGAGGGCGGTTCGCGTTCGTGGTCGCCGAGGCGTCCCCACGGCACCGCATGAACACGCGTCCGCGTGGGCGCCTCAGGCGTGCGGCAGTGTCCCGCGCCCGGTCGTGTGCTGGATGACCACGCGGAGAACGGATCACGGTGAGCGCCTGAATCCGCGCAGCACATGGCTGAGCTGGGGCCACCGGGGGTGACCAGGCTGGGCCGGATGGCTCGTGGGCGGGTGCGGCGGCTCGACGGCGGGACGTGGCTGGACTTGGGACGTCCGGGCCTGGGGCGACGGTCCGGCGAGGGAGGCACTGCGGGCGGCTTCGGCACGCACCAAGGCGCACACGACCGCGAAGGGATCTGCGGGCATGACTGGCTGCTCCTGCGGGAGAAGGAAGACTGACGCGGGGCGACCCCGGGCGTCTGCCGGGGACGCGGGAGCGGTCAGCAGCGCAGGACGCGGCTGGAATCCGTCGCAGAATCGGGTGCGGGGGTCATGGCAGCCCGACGGATGAGCTGGGCGGACGAAGCCGTGCAGTGCCAGGCACCGACATGGACGGAGCTGGGAGCTTGGGGTGCCACCGAGGGGTGTCGCATCTTGCTCGAACAGCCTGATCCGGCACGCCAGGCATGGGCACCGTCGTGCTGGACGGATTCGTGTCGGTGCGACTCGACGCTGCCCCACGCGACGCCCAGCAGACTGTCGGGAGCGGCGACTGATACTGGCATCGCCGGGCTGGCCGCGGAGGTCGCGTTCCCATGGAGGAGTGTGGCAAGGGCGATGAGCAAGATGACGCCCGCAGTTCGCGACAGGCGGCACAGGAGTGCGCCGTACTGGGGCATCAGGCGCACCTCCCGTTGTCGATCTCTGCGATGCAGCCAACAGCAACGAGCGGCGACACGCCCCTGGGGTTCCGTCAGAAGAGCGCCGATTTCACCCGTATGGCGAATCGGCGAACACGCGACCAGCAAGGCTCGTGTGCGTGGAGGGATCCGCGGGGAGGCTGAGCGTGCTTGCTTCCCGCCGGGGCCCTGGCCAGGAATGAGCCAGGTGGCGCCGACTGGGCGGGCCGGGCCCCGTCGGTCAGAAGTTCTTGACCAGCCAGGTCGCCACCCACAGGGTCATGGCCAGTGTCGCGAGGGCGCCGATCGCGAACGCGATACGGAGATAGTTCCTGCGGTTCATGTCCCACCTCGGAGGGATGCGTCCGCTCTGTACTCCAGATGTACCCCCTCCGGCAGGCGGCGCTTGCCCCGACCAGCGGGTGTAACTGAGGTGCCCCCCCCGGCGGCTGTTGGAATTGTTTGACGAGCTGTCGATGGATGGCCGGAGAAGTCCCTAGTCCACGAGCCCCGCATGGTGCGCCAGGATCGCCGCCTGGACGCGGTTGGTGAGGGAGAGCTTCGACAGGATCCGGCTGATGTGGGTCTTCGCGGTGGCCTCGCTCACGTGCAGGGCCGCGGCGATGCCGGTGTTGGAGAGGCCGCCGCTCAGGGCGATCAGGACCTCGCGCTCCTTCTCCGTCAGGGCCTCCAGGCGGCTGCGGGCCTCGGAGCGGCGGCGCTGCCGCTCGGCGGAGGGGCCGTCGTCGTCCTCCGTGAAGCGGCGGATGAGGCGGCGGGTCACCTTCGGGGAGAGCATCGCGTCGCCGCGGGCCGCGCTGCGCACCGCAGCGATCATGTCGTCCGCGGTGGCGTCCTTCAGCAGGAAACCGACTGCCCCGTGACGTAGCGCTGTCTGGACGTATTCGTCCAGGTCGAAGGTGGTCAGTACGACGACGTGCGGCGGGCGGGGCGAGCGGGTGAGGCGCTCTGTGGCGGTCAGGCCGTCGGAGCGGGGCATCCGGATGTCCATCAGGACGACGTCCGGCTCCAGGGCGGCGGCCATCGACACCGCCGTGTTGCCGTCCGATGCCTCGCCCACCACTTCAATGTCGGGGGCGGAGGCCAAGATGGTGCTGAGCATGGAGCGCACCATCCATTCGTCGTCCACGATCAGGACCCGGATCGTCGTCTCGCTCATCGCGTGGCTTCCCTGTGGGCGGGCTGCTTCTGGGGTACGTCGTCCAGCGGGATCTCGGCGGCGATCTCGAAGCCGCCGTCCGGGGTCGGACCTGCGGTGAGTTCGCCGCCGACGAGCCGTATCCGTTCGGCGATGCCGAGCAGGCCGTGGCCGCCGCTGGGCAGGCCGGAGGGGTTGCCGCCGATACCGTGCTGGTTGATCACCGTGAGGTGCAGCAGCCGGCGGGTGCAGTGGACCCGGACGTGGGTTTCGGCGTCGGCGGCGTGCTTGTGGACGTTGGTCAGGGCCTCCTGCACCACCCGGTAGACGGCGTGCTCGATCAGGGCCGGCAGCTCGGGTGGGCGGTCGGTGCCGTGCTCTCCGGTCAGTTCGAGGGTGGCCGGCGTCCCCAGGCTGCGGGAGTCGGCGATCAGGGTCTCCAGTTCGGCCAGGCCGGGTTGCGGGGCGAGCGGGGCCTCGGGTCGGGTGTGCAGGACCTCCACCAGCGAGCGGAGCTCGGTCAGTGCCTCGCGGCCGATGGCGCCGATCTGCTTGGCCATGTCGACGGCGGACGCGCCCTTGGTCGCCTCAAGGGCGGTCGCGTGCAGCACCATCAGGGATACGCGGTGGGTGACGACGTCGTGCATGTCCCGGGCGATCTGGGCGCGTTCGTCGCTGCGGGCCTGCAACACCCGCTGCTGCTGCTCGCGCTCGGCCCGCTCGGCGCGCTCGCGCAGCTCGGCCATGAGGCGGCGGCGGGCGCCCATGTACAGGCCGAGCAGGGCCGGGAAGACGCAGATGCCCACGCTCATGATTGCCGCGTCAAAGCCGCCGCCCCGCCATATCGGCAGGGCGACCACCGTGACGGAGACCGTGGAGGCGACGGCGACCCGGCGCCAGGAGGCGGCGCGGTCGGCCAGGGCGTACTGCGCGAACACCACGGTGATCCAGGCCGACAGCAGCACATAGGCACCCAGCGCGGCCGGCAGAAGCAGCTCGGGACGGCGCTGACGGAACCATGACGCGAGGCCGACGACCAGCCCGACCGGGATCGCCACGAAGAGCGGCGGGTGCGCGGCAAGGTAGTCGAACCTCGCGGGCATCCCGTCGATGGTGGCCGTGGCCGCGGCGAGGGCCAGCGCCACGAGGGCACCCTCCACCGGCCGCAGGCGTACCCGGTGAGCCGTGAGGCGACTGTCCCAAGTCATGGCTGCACGCTAGCCGCGGTGCGGGAGGGCACGCGTCGATCGAAAGTTGTACGCAGCATCGCCCGGGCCGCGACTTTCCGCCGAGGAAGAGAGCGAGGATCGGCGGATGCCCGGCCGGTGCGGTGATCGCCACGCTGACGGCATGCCTGAGATCACCGAATCCACCACAGCAGGGCGCCGCCGCCTCCGGGTCCTCGGCGACCAGATCACCCGCGGCCTCCGCCGGCCACGCAGACGCCCACCGCAGCCGCCGTCGACCGCGGCCCGACGGTCGCAGGGCCGGGGGTGATGGCCAATGTACGTCGCCGCAGCCGGACTTGAGCTCGCACTGGGCATCGTCCTGCTCCCCGCCTGGCTGATCGCCGCCGTCACGACGGGCCTGCAGCCAGGCCGCCGCACCGTCGGCCGCATGCGGCGGATGTCCCGTATCGCGCTGGTGCTGGTGGCCGTCGCCCTGCTGCTCACCGCGGCCAGGCTCGTCACGTACGGGCTGCTTGCCCTCCATGGGTGGGCGTTCGTGGGCGACCGGCGGCTGTTCACCACCTTCGTCATGCTGCTCCCGGCCGTGATCGCCACCGCCGTTTGGACGGTGCCGTGGCTGGCATCCGCCGCCGGGGATGGGGTCTCCCCTGCTCGAGCGAAGCCGAGAGCTTGGAGTGGGGTCTCCCCTGCTCGAGCGAAGCCGAGAGCTTGGAGTGGGGTCTCCCCTGCTCGAGCGAAGCCGAGAGCTTGGGGAAGGCTGCCCGACCCGGATGCGCCGGTGCCGCTGGATGAGCAGTCGCGCGCCCGGTCCCCGCGCCATGTCGTGCCGCCCAGGCTCGCGGCCTTCGGCGGCTTCGCCTGCTCCGCGCAGATCTTCCTGCCACCGGACCGGTCGTTCTGGATCAGTCTCATCGCCTACGGGTTGATCACCGCCGCGGTCGCCGGGCTGCTGGTCTGGCGTGCCAACGCGCGGCTGCAACGCCTCTTCACGGGCCGTGAGATCCCCCGGCGACGGGCGCTGGCAATCCGGCTGGGTACGGCCGTGGTGGTGCTCGGCACCGTGGTGGGGCTGGTCGATTACGGGATCGCCGACAGCCGGCTCCCGCACACCTTCTCGATGATGAAGGGCAGCGCCGACTGGGGCGGCGGTGTCGCCGGGCAGCACCACGGCACGGCCGGCGGCCACCACATGGCCCCGGGCACCAGCGGAGCGGACGAGGTGTCCGTCGATGACCTGCGCGGTCCCAGAAGTGGTGTGCCCGACCGGCGCTTCTCCCTCACCGCGCAGGCCAAGAAGGTAGAGCTGGCCTCCGGCAGGACGGTCGACGCCTGGACGTACAACGGCCAGGTCCCCGGCCCTCAACTGCGGGTCACCGAGGGCGATCTGGTCGAGATCAAGCTGCGGAACGAGCTGCCCGGCAAGACCCCTGTCACCATCCACTGGCACGGCGTCGACGTCCCCAACGGCGAGGACGGCGTGGCCGGCGCCACCCAGGACGCGGTGTTGCCCGGCAAGTCCTTCACCTACCGCTTCCGCGTGGAGGAGTCCGGCACCCGCTGGTACCACTCCCACCAGGCCGCCTCCGAGCAGGTCGAACGCGGCCTCTTCGGCGCCCTGGTCATCGAGCCGAAGGAGCAGACCCGGCCGGTGGACAAGGACGTCAGCGTCCTCGCCCACGACTGGCAGACCGACAAGGGTGTGGTGTCCGCGATCGGCGCCTCCGACGAGCTGGAGCGGCGCCGCGCCGAGCCGGGCGAGAAGATACGGTTACGGCTCGCCAACACCAGCGGTGCCACTCGCGAGTTCGCCCTTGACGGCGTCCCGTACAAGGTCACTGCCCTGGACGGCACGGATGTGCACAAGCCGACCGCGCTCAAGGGCAAGAAGCTGGTGCTGGGCGGCGGCAACCGGATGGACATCGAATTCACCATGCCCGGCGGGCCGGTGCGGGTGACCGACGGCAGCGCGCCGGACGCGGGCATCGTGTACTCGCCGAGCGGCAAGGGGGAATTGAAGGCGGACCTGAGCGGCCCCGCATTCGACCCGTACAGCTACGGCAGCCCGAAGAAGACGGAACTTGGCCCGGACAGCGACTTCGACCGCGACTACAAGCTCGTCTTCGACGAGTGGCTGGGCTTCTACGACGGCAGCTTCGGGCTGAAGCAGACCATCAACGGCCGTGTCTTCCCGGACACCCCGATGCTGATGATCAAGGAAGGTGACCTGGCCCGCGCCACCTTCACCAACCGCGGGAACGAGGACCATCCGATGCATCTGCACGGCCACCACATGCTGGTGCTGAGCAAGAACGGCAAGCGGGCCTCCGGCAGCCCGATGTGGCAGGACACCGTGCTCGTCCGGCCCGGCGAGGAGGTCCAGGTCGCCTTCAAGGCCGACAACCCCGGCATCTGGATGGACCACTGCCACAACTTCTGGCACAGCAAGCTCGGCATGGTCATGCACCTCGCGTACGACAACGTCACCACGCCGTACGAGATCGGCGGCCCCGTCGGCAACAAGCCCGAGTAAGGAGCCCTGATGCGCCGGAAACAAGCCGTGGCCGCCGTACCGACCATGTCACTGAGCTCTCTCAGAGTGGCCACTGTTTGGGTGACGGCACCGAGGCGTCCCGGGATGTCTGCTCGGCGTGGTGCAGGACGTGTTCCACCAGGGTGATCAGTACGTCCTTTCCCGATGCCCGGTCTCGTACGTCGCACAGGCTGACCGGCACGTCGGGCGGCAGGTCGAGGGCGCGGCGCACGGACTCGGGGGTGTGGGTGCGGACGCCGTCGAAGCAGTTCACGGCGATCGTGAAGGGGATGCCGCGGCTCTCGAAGTAGTCGACCGCCGCGAAGCAGTCCGCGAGGCGGCGGGTGTCGGCCAGGACCACCGCGCCCAGGGCGCCGGTGGCCAACTCGTCCCAGACGAACCAGAAGCGGTCCTGGCCGGGTGTGCCGAAGAGGTAGAGGACGAGGTCGTCGGCCAGGGTGATGCGGCCGAAGTCCATGGCGACGGTCGTGGTTGTTTTGGTCTCCACCCCCTGAAGGTCGTCGACTGGGCGGGAAGCCTCGGTGAGTTGTTCTTCCGTGCGCAGCGGCCGGATTTCGCTGACCGAGGCGACCAGGGTGGTCTTGCCCACGCCGAAACCGCCGGCGACGAGCAGTTTCAGGGCGGTGAAGTCGGCGGCGGGTGGGGCTTGTTCAGAGTGCGCGGAGGCCATTGATCACTTCTCGCAGGAGAGGGATGTCGGGGCGTGCGGTGTGTGCGGGGGCGGCGGGCGGGGTGATGCCGATCAGGCCGTGGGTCGTCAGGTCGCCGAGCAGGACGCGTACGACACCGAGCGGGAGGCCCATGTCCGAGGCCAGGTCCGCGACGGGCCGCGGGCCGCTGCCGCACAGGGTCAGCAGATCGCGCTGTTCGGGTGGCAGCGCCGTGCCGGCGGTGGCTCCGGTGGCTCGGACGACGGCCATCAGGTCGATGCGCTCGGCGCCGTTGTCCGTGTGGGCGCGGCCGGCGGTCATGGCGTAGAGGCGGACGAGAGGGCCTGCCGCCTCGTCGTAGCGGTCCGTCCAGGCGTCGGTGGTCCGGTCGGGGTGCGGTCCGGGCCTGTTCGGGTGCGGGCCGTGCCGGTTCGGGGGCGGGGTCGTCATGGGGCGTCGTCGCCGTCCGTCCTCGTGGGGACGTCCAGGTGTTCGCGTACGCGCTCGACGAGGACCGCCATCTCGTACGCCACCAGGCCGATGTCGGCATGTCCGTCCGTGAACACGGCGAGGCACGAGCCGTCGCCCGCGGCCACCACGAAGAGAAAGCCGCCCTCCAGCTCGACCATCGTCTGGACGACGCCGCCCGCGTCGAAGTGCCGGCCCGTGCCCTTGGCGAGGGAGTGGAAGCCGGCGGCGATCGCGGCGAAGCGCTCGGACTCGTCGCGGCCAAGACCCGTGGAGGCCCCGACGCAGAGGCCGTCGCCGGAGAGCATCACCGCGTACCGGACTTCGGGGACTCGTGTCACCAGGTCGTCGAGGAGCCAGTCGATGCCCGCCCCCGGTCCCTCGGGGGAGTGGTCGTCCCTGCCGCCGCCCAGGCTGGTGACGTTGTAGGTCGGGGTCATCAAAGACCTCCTTCAGTGGTGGTGTCCGGTTGTTCCCGCTGGGCCCGGCGGCGGCCGGAGCTGAGGGAGGCCATGGTGGCTCGGGCCGCCTCGGGCGAGCGCCGGGTCGGGCGGGGTGCCTGCGGCTCCGGCTCGCCCTTGCGCAGCTCGGGGGCGAGGTTCGCCTGACGCACTCGGCGCGGGAGCCCGTCTTCGGTGGCGGGTTCCTCGGACTCGTCGGTGGCTGTGTCCGTGCGTTGGCGGGGGGACGGGGCCGGGGCATCCAACACGGGCGGAGGCGGTTCCGGCAGATCCGGGCCTGGCATATCCGGCTCCGGCGGAACGGGCTCCGGCGGAACAGGCTCCGGCATAACAGGCGTCGGCAGATCCGGCTCCGGAAGCGGACGCAGGCCCGGCTGCGGGGCCTCGAGGATGTGCCGCGGGATGACGATCAGCGCCGTCACCCCGCCGTAGACCGAGCGGCGCAACGTCACTTCGAGGTGCCGGCGCTGCGCGAGGCGGTTGACCACGAACAGGCCGAGCCTGCGGGAGTCGAGGAGGTCGACGTCCGTCGCGCGGATCCGCTCGTTGGCCGCGGCCAGCGCGTCGTCCCCCATGCCGAGACCCCGGTCCTCGATCTCCAGGACGGCACCGGCACCGACCTCTTCTCCGCGGACCACCACGGGGGTGTGCGGAGGCGAGAACTGGGCGGCGTTGTCGGTGAGTTCGGCGACGAGGTGCACCAGGTCGGCGACCGCGCTGCCGTCGAGCCGCAGATCGGGGATGCCCTCCAGGCGTACGCGCTTGATGTCCGCGGCCTCCGCGATGCCGGCCCGGACGGTGTCGATCAGCGGCACGGGGTTGCGCCAGGCGCGGCCCGGCGCGGAGCCGGACAGGATCAGCAGCGATTCCGCGTGCCGGCGCATGCGGGTCGTCAAGTGGTCGAGCCGGAAGAGGTCTTCCAGCTCCGTGGGGTCGTCCGTGCGGCGCTCCATCGTGTCCAGAAGCGCCAACTGGCGGTGCAGCAGGGCCTGACTGCGGCGGGCGAGGCTGACGTACACGCCGGAGACACCGGTGAGGACGGCGGCCCGGCCCGCGACGGCACGCAGGGCGGCCCGTTGGACGGTGGTGAGCGCGGCTCCGACCTGCCCGACCTCGTCCCGGATCTGGGTGCGGGCGAGCGGCGCCTCCTGGTCGAGGTCGATGTCCTCGCCGTTGTGGATGCGGCGCATCGCGGCGGGCAGCCGGGTGGCGGCGAGGTCGAGCGCGGTGTTGCGCAGCCTGGTGAGGTCGGTGACGAGGCCGCGTCCGATCCGTACGGAGAGCAGCAGGGACACCGCGACGCCGACCAGGCCGAGAATCACCGCGAGGCCCGAACTGCCCAGTGTGGAAAGGGAGTAGGGCTCGGCTGTCGTGCCCGCCGCCGTCGCCCGGCGTTCGGCGTCGGCGAGGCCCGAGAGGGTCGCCGTCGCACCCGCTCGCCACTGCTCGGCCGGCACGGCGCTCACGGCACGGGACGCACCGGCGTTCAGCACGGCGTCCTGCGCTTCGGTCACGCGGCTCGTGGCCTCGGCGTCAAGGACCTGGTGGTACGCGCCCGCATGCGGCGACTTCAAGTCCGGTACCGCTGCTCGCGTCAGCTCACGCTGCAGCGCGACGTCCCCGACGAACTCGCGGTACTGCGAGGGTGACATGGCTCCCGTCGCCCTGGCCGCGCCCAGCACGGCGTCCTGCCGGCTCAACGCCTCGCGGGCGCGGGCGAGTTCGATCACGTCACGGGAGTCCGAGCGCGCTTCGTCGCGCTCTCCGCGTTCGGCGCCGGAGAGCCCCGTACGCACCGCGAAGGCCTGGTCGACGGCGGTGGTGTAGCGGGCGAGAAGAGCGTCCGCTCCAGTGGTGTGGTCCTTGGCGGACTGGCGGGTCGCGATGAGCGACCGGGCACTGTCCTGGAGTCGTTTGATGCGGTCCGGCAGCGTGGTGTCGAGCGCGGCGATGTCGGTGGTGTCGGAGGCTATGCCGGAGCGCAGGGCGGTGACGGTCTTGTCGGTACGGGACGCGGCCGCGTCCAGAGTGCTCTCGGTCGCGGCGCTCGGGGCCGCGCGGTGGGCGACGGCCGCGGTGCGCTCGGCCTGTACGGCGGTGGTGAAATCCGAAATGGGCCTGATCAGAGCGGAGTTGATCTCCTTGAGCTGCTCGGTGGCCGAGACCTGGGATGCGGTGGTGACCGCGGCGTGGCCCCACAGGGCCATCAGCGAGACGACCGGGACGGTCAGCAGTGTGACGACCTTGGCTCTGATGGATTTGGGGCGCAGCCGTTCGGGCAGCAGAGGGCGTTCGGGCATGGCGAAGCGTCTCCTTGGCGGAGCAGGAGTGTTGGGGGGAGGGGAAGAGGGGGAGAGGCGAGGGGGCGGCGCGAAGGTCGCGGGGAAGTGCTGGGCTGCGAAGCGGCCTCAGGCGGCCGGCAGCTCCACCTCGCGCAGCGGCCGTGCGGCGGCCTCGTTCTGGGCGCGCTCCTGGGCGCTCGGCGACAGGGCGACGTAGGCGCAGGTCAGGAAGAGGAAGGAGCCGAGGACCACGGCCAGCGGCAGGATGAAGGAGGTGGCGCTCGCGCCGTCGAGTGCGGTGGTTCCGGCGTGGACGGAGACGGAGGCGGCCGCCATGCCCGTGTAGTGCATGCTGCTGACGGCGAGGCCCATGACGAGGGCGGCGCCGGCGGCGACCGCGGGGCCGCGGATGGTGAGCGCGGCCCACAGCGCGGCCGATGCGGCGACGATGGCGATGACCACGGAAGCGGCGGTGACGACGGGATCGTACGCAAGGTTGCCGTTGAGCCGGACCGCGGCCATGCCGATGTAGTGCATCGCGGCGACGCCGAGTCCGGTGCCGAGCCCGCCGAGCAGGACGGACCGGATGCGGGAGCCGCCGTAACCGGCGATGAAGACGCCGCCCCCGACGACTCCGATGGCGACGATCAGGCTCAGCAGGGTGAGCGGGATGTCGTAACGGATCGCCGTGCCGTCGACGGTGTAGCCCAGCATCGCGATGAAGTGCATCGTCCAGATGCCGGCCCCGATCGCGATCGACGCGGTGACGAGCCAGTTCCTTTTCGATCTTCCCTCGGCGGCCAACGCCCGGACGGTGCAGCGCAGTCCCAGCGCGCTGCCGACGACGGCCATGGCGTACGACAGGGCCGGAGTGATCCAGCCGCCTGCCAGATGGTGCATGTGACCCACGGAATTCCTCTCGCTCAGCGAGGTCGGCCCCCCGACGGTCCGGGACGCTAACACGCAGGCGATCTTCCGCAACAGCGCTTGAATCATGGGGAAAAGCCGCCTACCAGCGGGTAAGCCCAAGATCAGGGGGCACGCGGCGACAGCGCGTCCATCGCCCGCGCATTCAGGTGCGACCCTTGTCACGCCGCGCCTCGGGGCGCTTCGGGCATTGGGGTCGAGACAACCGGAAGGTGTCACTCCGGCACGGAGTCGGCATCGGCGCCGACCGCGGCATCGGTATCGGGATCGGCATCCGCACCCGTATCGGCATCCGCACCCGCATCCGCCCAGCGCCGCCGGATCTCTCCCGCCTGTCGGTCGAGGCAGTCCATCAAGGTCGCGATGGTGGAGGCCGCCGACGTGCGCAGGGTGACGACGCTGATCTCGCGCGCCAGGGGCTCGCCTTCGAGCTGTCGCAGGACGACGTCGGGATGCGGTGTCCCCAGGGCGAGGCGGGGGATGACCGCCACTCCGGCGCCCGCGGCGACAAAGCCCTGGACGACCGCGTAGTCGTCCGTCCGCAGTGTGTGCACGGGCTGGAACGAGTGTTGCGCGCAGGCACGCGCGAGAGCGCGGTCGCAGGGATCGCCGGGATCGGCGGCACCGATCCAGTTGTCCTGGCGGAGGTCCTCCAGGCGGACGTGCGTCTGGCCGGCGCAGCGGTGGTCCTCCGGCAGTACCAACTGCAGTGGGTCGTGCAGCAGGGGATGCAGATCGAAGTCGTCGTCGAGGTCGAGCCCGTCGCCCGGCTGGGAGAAGACGAGCGCCGCGTGCAGTTCCCGGGCCCGCAACCCCTTGAGCAGAGTGGGCAGTTCACCCTCGGTCATGGAGACGTGCACGTCGGCCTGGAGCAGCACCTTGACCGCGGGCGGCAGCAGGAGGGCGCCGGCGGTCGGGAAGGTCCCGATGTGCAGGGTGCGGGTGCCCCGCTCGGCCAGGTCGCGGAGCTCCCGCTCGGCCAGACCGAGCCGCTCCAGGACCGCTTCGGCATGCGGCAGCAGGGTGGCGCCGAGTTCGTTGAGCTCGGCTCCCCGGGGTCCGCGCTGGACGAGCCGGGCACCGAAGTGGGACTCGAGCGCGGCCAGGTGGTGGGTGATCGTCGGCTGGCTGTAGTGCAGCATCCGGGCCGCCGCCGCGAGCGACCCCTCGCGCGCGATCGCCGTAAGGACATGCAACTGACGAAGCTCAAGCATATAGACAGCATATGGAGGAGTGCAGGTAACTCCTGTGTTCCTCGATGGCTGAAAGCCTGCGACGCTCGGCGGCGTGAACAGCACCGCCACCGCGGCAACCGCCGCACAGTGTCCTACCGCCGCAGGCCAGCACCACGCTCCGTACGCCGCGGCGCTGCAGGCCCATGCGGGCCGCGGCTGGCTCCGGCTGAATGTGCCCGGCCACGGGGCGGACACCGCCCGGTTCGATCAGCTGACGTCGCTCATGGGCCCCGACGCCCTCCGCCTGGACTTCCCGCCTCTCCTCGATGGCCTCGATCTCGGCACCGGATCGCCGCTGGCCCAGGCCCTCGAACTCGCGGCGGACGCCTGGGGCGCACGCCGCACCTGGTTCCTGACGAACGGGGCGTCGCAGGGAAACCAGATCGCCTCGCTGGTGGCGCCGTCGCTGGGCCGCGCACTCGTCGTCCAGCGCAGTGTCCATTCGAGTGTCATCGACGGTCTTGTCCTTTCAGGCCTGCGCGCCCGCTTCGTGCATCCGTCGGTCGACGCCGACCAGGGCATCGCGCACGGCATCACCCCTGAGGACCTGGCCAAGGCGCTTGCGGAGCATCCAGATGCCGCGGCCGCCTACGTGGTGACTCCCAGCTATTTCGGTGCGGCGGCGGACGTCCGCGGCCTGGCCGACGCCGCGCACTGCGCCGGCGTACCGCTGTTCGTCGACGAGGCCTGGGGCTCGCACTTCGGCTTCCACCCCGACCTGCCGGCCGGGGCCCTCGCCCAGGGGGCCGACCTGGTCGTCTCCAGCACGCACAAGCTGGCGGGCAGCCTCACGCAGTCGGCGATGCTGCACCTCGCCGAAGGACCGTTCGCCGAGCGCCTTGAGCCGCTGGTCGACCGTGCCTTCCGCATGGTCCAGTCGACGAGCGCGAGCGCGCTCCTGACGGCTTCACTCGACGTCGCACGCGCCGCTCTCGTACGCGACCGGGCAGCCATCGGAGCATCCGTGTCCGCCGCCGACCAGATACGACGGGTGATCCGCGGCCTCGGCCGCTTCACCATCGTCAGCGACACCTTCGGGAGATTCCCCGACATAGCCGCCGCCGATCCCTTGCGGATCGCGATCGACACCCGCAGGGGTGGCATCAGCGGACACGAGGCGCGGCACCGCCTGTCGCGCGACCACCAGATCATGGTCGAGGTGGCGACGGACTCCGCGATCGTCGCGGTGGTGGGCGCGGGGTCCGTCCCGGACACGGATCGCCTCGTGGAAGCGCTGCACTGCCTCCCGTCCGCACCGCCGGACAGCGCGCCCACCGCCGACCGCCCGCGACTGCCGCTCCCCGGACCCGCGCTGATGACGGCTCGCGAGGCCTTCCTCAGCCCTTCCCGGGCGGTACGCGCGGAGGACGCCGTGGGCATGGTCTCGGCGGACACCCTGGCGGCGTATCCCCCCGGAATCCCGAACGTGCTGCCGGGCGAGGTGATCACACGGGAGGTGGTCGACTTCCTCCAGCTGACCGCCGCGGCGCCCAACGGTTACGTACGCGGCGCACTCGACCCTGCTGTCGGGGGCCTTCGCGTCGTCGATGCCGGCGCCTGCTCCTCGCTCTGAACTCCCGCGTCGACCATCGGACGCGGCTTCGGGATCTGGGCCCCTTCCCCGTACATCCACTGCGACAGCGCCACCCGCAGCCGCTCCGCCCGCCGCACCCGCCTGCGGACCCCGTGCTCGTCCGTGTCCGGCAGTGCTTCGAGCGGGGTGGGCTGTTCGTGCTGGGTCAGGCGGTACAACTCGCCTTGTTCCAGGGGTTCGTGGACCTCCACGAACTCGCCGTGCGGCAGTCGCCGTATCCGGCCCGTCTCCCGGCCGTGCAGCACCTTGTCGTGGTCCCGTCGCTGGAGCCCGAGGCAGACCCGCCGCGTGACCACGAACGCGATCACCGGGCCCGCGAAAAGGGCCACGCGCACGAACCAGGTGACGGAGTTCAGGGAGAGATGGAAGCGCGTCGCCCAGATGTCGTTGCCGCCGCCGATCAGCGCCACGAAGAAGACGGTGAGCCAGGCGACGCCAAGTCCCGTGCGCACCGGGCGGTTTCGGGGGCGGTCCAGGAGGTGGTGTTCGCGGTGGTCGTCGGTGATCCACGCCTCGATGAACGGATACACGCCGATCATGAGCAGGATCAGAGGGAACACGATGAAGGGGATGAACACGCCCAGGGCCAGGGTGTGGCCCCACAGGGTGATCTCCCAGCCGGGCATCACGCGGACCAGGCCCTCCGCGAAGCCCAGGTACCAGTCGGGCTGTGCGCCCGTGGAGACCTGGTCGGCGCGGTAAGGCCCGTACGACCAGACCGGGTTGATGGACGCGATCGCCGCGATCACCGTCACGACACCGAAGACCAGGAAGAAGAATCCGCCCGCCTTGGCGAGATACACGGGGAAGAACGGCGCGCCCACGACGTTGCGTTCGGTCTTTCCGGGGCCGGGGAACTGGGTGTGCTTGTGGTAGACGACGAGGATCAGGTGCGTCACGACCAGCGCCGCCATGATGCCGGGCAGCAACAGGACGTGGATGGAGTAGAAGCGGGCCACGATGTCGTCGCCGGGGAATTCACCGCCGAAGAGGAAGAACGAGAGATACGTTCCGACGACCGGTATGGAGAGGAGCGCGCCCTCGACGAAACGCAGCCCCGTACCGGACAGCAGGTCGTCCGGGAGTGAATAGCCCAACAGGCCCTCGAACAGGGCGAGTACGAGCAGCAGCCAGCCGAACACCCAGTTCAGCTCGCGGGGTTTGCGGAACGACCCCGTGAAGAAGTGCCGCATCATGTGGACCAGCATGGCGGCGACGAAGATCAGCGCGGCCCAGTGGTGAATCTGCCGGATGAGCAGTCCGCCGCGTACGTCGAAGCTGATGTCGAGCGTCGACGCGTACGCCTCCGACATCCGGACGCCGTTCAGCGGGAGGTAACTGCCGTGATAGTCCACCTCGTTCATCGACGGGTGGAAGAACAGGGTCAGATAGATGCCGGTGACGATCAGGATGATGAACGTGTAGAGACAGATCTCGCCCAGCAGGAACGACCAGTGGTCGGGGAAGACCTTGCGGAGGTATTTGCGGCTGATTCCGTAGACGCCGAGCCGTCCGTCGGCCCAGTCGGCGACGCGTTCGCCTCCCGTTGCCCGCTGCTCGGTCCGTTTCGGGGCGGTGCTCTCGGACATCCCTTGCCTCCCGTGGGCGCTCACACACGGGACGGGCCGGACGGGCGGAGTGTGACATGCCGGAGCCGGTGTGTGGCCCATGTCACGGAAGGGCGGGGCGCGTTGGCGCCGAGAGGTGACGCCGTGCGGCGACGCGAGAGGTGACGCCGAGAGGTGACGCTGTGAAGGGGCGCACCGTCCGATCTGGTGCGCCCCTTCGATCACCCACAGGTTTGACCCGGGGTTCAGGCCTGCCGGTCCCTCATCTCCTGCTGGCGCGCCGCGCGGTCCTCAGGCATCATGCCGCGCTCCGCCTGCTGGCGCTGTCGATCACTGCGCTGGCCGGCCTGACCGGGCTCCTGCTGCTGACGCTGACCCTGCTGGATGGGGTCCTGCTGGGGGTTGTTCCCCTGCTCGCGCCGGCGGGCAGATCGCTCTTGCTTACCCATGAGTGTCACTCCTCGTGAGTGTCGGGGGGATGGGTTCCTTCATCGTGGCACGCGCGGACACTCTGGGCATATCGGGCGGTTACGCTGTGCGATAAGGCCTGTTGGAGGGGGCTAAGGCTCGTCGCTTTCCGGCATTCCCCACGCCTCCCGGAACCGTTTCAGGGCGAGCCGTGTCGCCGCCGGAGACAGGGCGAGTTCGCGACGCGCCTCTGCCAGGCGCTGCACGTCCCATGCCGTTCCGGCGTCCTTCATGTCATCGAGGGTGGGGAAGTTCTTGCGGCCGAAGAAGCCGAGGAGGGTGAGCATGAAGTCGCCGTACGCCCCCAACTCTTCCCACTGGCGCCGGGTTTCGGGTGAGGGGCCGGTGTCCGCCGCGTTCTCCGCCGGCGGTACCGCCGCGTCGATGAGGCGCCGGACGGCGTCACGTGCGAGCGCCGTCTGCTCGTCCCCGGGCCGTTCTTGCAGGAGCAGGACGGCCAGGCGGGTGTCGTCCATGCGCTGTGCCCAGTCGGGCGGGTGGTCGGCCCTGGCCAGCAGCACGCGGAAGCCGGACAGGGTCTCCCTGAACTCGTCCCAGAGCAGGGCGTGGGCCACCTGGGGCAGTTGATTGCGGCCGCTGCTGGGGATGGTGACCATCCGGCGCGTGTAGCGGATCAGGTCTCGTGTGATTCCGCCGGAGAGACAGTGCGCGAGGGCGATGAAAGGGGTGGTCAGGCCGGGGACCCGGTTCTGGAGTATGGCGTGCGATTCCTCCAGGGTCCGGGGCTCGATATGGACGACGTCGTCCAATGAGCTGTCGATGATGTCCCGGACCGGGAGCCCTCGGCGGACGAAATCGGCGCCCACGTCCTCGGCGACGGAGATGAGGAAGTAGACGTTCGGAATACCGAAGACCGCCTTTATCTCGGCGAGCAGCGATCGTGCGTCGTCCGCCGTACCGATGCGGTCGATCTCGTCGATGACGATGAAGATCCGGCCGCTGCCCGCCGCCTTGGCCATGCGTTCCAGCAGGTCCCGGAAGTGGACCACCAGCTCAGGGAAGGTGAGCGTGCGCGAGGAGAGGGTCGTGGTGCGGCCCGCGCCCATGGTTCCGGCGGAGAAGGGCGTAAGACCCGTGGTGGTCGCCAGACTTGTGCTCTGCGCGGTCCGCAGGAGATAGAGGTAGTTGACGCATTCCTTGAGGAGCGGCGACTTCTTCTGCCACCTCGGCAGCGAGACCAGAATGCCGAGGCCGAGCAGCGCGAGCGGTACGCGCGTCAGCCACGGGTGGTCCGTCCAGAGCTGCACCGCCGATGCCCAGATGTCATTCCACGTACGCGTCAGCCATCCGGAGAAACCGCCGTCAAGCGACTGGTTCATCGCCCCTGCCGCCGGTGCCAGCGCGACGGACAACAGGACCGCGGCGACGAGCAGTCGGCCCCAGAACGACACCGCCCCGCGGATCCGCAGCAGGATGTGCTTGCGCAGCTTGACGAGGAAGACGAACGACGAATCGGGCGCCCGCCCGTGCATCGCCAGGAACTGCTCGCACACCCGCTGGAACAGCGAGAGGAGGAATTCCTGCGGGACGTAGGCGGAAGGGATCTCCACGGGGACCACGAGATGGTTGTCCGCGCGCCGCTTCTCCGCCAGGTCCCTGAGGAGAGTGGACTTCCCGACGCCGCGCGGACCGGAGATCGCAAGGGTCCCGCCGGCCATCAACTCCATCTTCGCGTCGAGGCTTTCCTGCTCGCGGTGCGGAACGACGTACCGCAGATCGTGCACCTCGACGAGCCCCAGAATGTCGGGAGTGACGAGCAGGGTGTTGTGGTCTTCCCCGATCAGGCGTCTGAGTACCGGCCCCACTTGATCCGCGAGCGCGGCCGGCAGCGCATTGCGCCACTGGCGGCGTACGAAAGCGACTTGCCAGCGCAGTGTCACCAGCCAGAGCAGCAGAAAGAGACGCCTGGCCGATAAGCGCGTACGTCCGTACTCTTCCACCGCTCGGTCGCGCTGCTCCACGGCGTCCTGGTATTCCTCGTACTCCCCGTATCCCGAGGCCAGTACCTCACCGACGACATGCTGCCGGTGGAACTCCGCCGTGACCTTCTCCTCGTCCACACCCGTCATGTGCTGCTGCGCCAGATAGCCCCTGAGCACCTTGTCCTCGGCGTGCAGGCGGCCGACGGCGTCCCCGTAGGTCAGCTCGTCCGCAAGCCGGTTCCAGACCGCCTTCGCCGGCTCCGGGTCGTCCACCGTGCCTCCGCCGCATCACTCGGACCGTTGCGGCACAGGAACCCCGGTCGCCGCACCAGCCGTGACTGTAAGTCATGCGAGTCGGCAGGCCTAGCCTCCATTCCGTGCGGTGGGTGCGTAACGCAGCAGTACCGCGCCCGAGGTGAAGGGCCGTGTCTCCAGGAGGTCCAGGCGGATGTCGGCGGACTCGAAGAGGCGGGCGCCGGAGCCGACGACCACCGGGAAGACGAACAGCCGGTACTCGTCGACCAAGTCCTCGGCGATCAGAGCGTGGACCAGTCGCGTGCTGCCCGTCGCCACGATGTCGCGGCCCGGCGCCTCCTTCAACGCCCGTACTTCCTCGACGAGGGGGCCGCGCAGCACAGTGGAGTTCTGCCAGCCGGGGTCGCCGATCGTGCGGGAGACGACGTACTTGTCCACCGCGTTCAGATAGCCGGACACCCCGGTGGGGTCGTCCTCCTGGAGTGGCCAGAAGCCGCGGAACGCCTCGAAGGTGTTGCGGCCGACGAGCAGCGCGTCGGCCGCCGCACGGTGCTCGGCGGTGGCGGCCGTGATGTCGGACCGGTCGGTCTCCTTGTCCAGCGGGTCGAACCACCCCCCGGCCATGTCCATCACGCCGTCCAGCGTGACGTTCTCCGTGACGACGAGCTTGCGCATGGGAGCCTCCTGTGACGTGTGCGTCCACAGGGGTAGACCGCTCCCGTGGCGCCGAGTCATCGCCGGTTCGGAAGGCGCCGCATCATCGTCGGCCGGAAAGGATCACCGCCGGTCGGAGAGCGTGCTGCCGCCGCGGCTGCCCAGACTCGTCAGTACGTAGATGAAGAGCGCCGCGAACAGGCCCACCGCCCAGCCGTAGTCCGCCAGGGGTTCCAGGAAGGGGATGAGGCCGTCCTCGGGAAACGGGCCCTTTCCGGGGGCCGAGTAGGAGCCGCCCACCGCGAGGGTGCCGCCGATCGTGAAGGCCAGCAGGGCCCGCCAGTTCCAGCCCGCCGTGTACCAGTAGCGGCCGTGCGGGCGGTAGAGGTCGGCGAGGTCGAGGACCGTACGGCGGATGATCCAGTAGTCGGCGATCATCACGCCCGCCACCGTGCCGAGGAGCCCGCCGACCACCCCGAGCCAGGTGAAGATGTACAGCTCGGGCGTCGCCGTCAGCTTCCACGGCATGACCAGGACGCCGATGACGCCCGTGATGAGCGCCCCGGTACGGAAGTTGATCAGCTTCGGGGCGAGATTGGACAGGTCGTACGCCGGAGAGACGACGTTCGCCGCGATGTTCACCGAGACCGTCGCGACCAGGACCGTCACCAGGGCGAAGAGCAGTCCGAATACGTTGTCCGTCTTCGCGGAGAGCTCCACCGGGTCCCAGATCGCCGCTCCGTAGACCGCCTGTGAACCGGAGGTGACGAGGACCGAGAGCAGCGCGAAGGCCGTCATCGTCGTCGGGAGACCCAGGGACTGGCCCCAGACCTGGGCCCGCTGGCCCTTCCCGAAGCGGGTGAAGTCGGGGATGTTCAAGGACAGGGTGGCCCAGAAGCCGATCATGCCCATGAGGGAGGGGAAGAAGACCTTCCAGAAGTCCGCGCCCCAGCCCAGTTCCGAGGGCTGGTCCAGGAGCGGACCGAAGCCGCCCGCCTTCGACGCCATCCACACCAGGAGCACCACCGCGCCGATGAGGACGAACGGCGCCGCCCAGTTCTCGAAGCGGCGCAGTGCGTCCATCCCCCGGTAGATGACGGCCAGTTCGAAGGCCCAGAAGACCACGAAGCAGAGCCACAGGGTCCAGGGATAGCCGCCCACCTCCGATGCGCTCGCCCAGCCGCCGAAGATCTTGCCGAGGAGCAGGAAGATCCCCTGGCCGCCGATCCAGGTCTGGATGCCGAACCAGCAGCAGGCCACCGCCGCCCGGATCAACGCCGGGAGATTGGCGCCCCGCAGTCCGAAGGAGGCGCGCGCCAGGACGGGGAACGGGATGCCGTACTTGGGTCCCGCGTGGCCCGTCAGAAGCATCGGGAGCAGCACGATCACATTGGCCAGAGCGATGACGAGCACCGCCTGCTTCCAGTCCATCCCGAGCGCCACGAGGCCGGAAGCCAGGGTCCAGGAAGGGATGTTGTGGGCCATGCCCACCCACAGGGCCGTGTAGTTGTACACGCCCCAGGTCCGCCGCTCCATGGGGACCGGAAGCAGGTCCTCGTTCGCGAACCGCGGGTCGTCCAGGGTGACGCCGTCGGCGAGCGACACCCGGCCGTCGGGGTGGGAACGCTGGGTCGGGATCGTGTGCCCGGTCGCGGTGAGCTGAGCCGGGGAGGAGGCGGGGGTGGGGCCGGCGGAGGGAACGGGGGGGAGGACTGGCGTCGTTCATGGGCAGGCCGTTCTTGACAGGGCACGCCCGGCCACGATGGCTCGTGCGGAGGTGCCACGTGACAGGGACAGGGCGCTGTGCGGGTGCCGTGATCCAACGCGGAGTGGAGAGGACTGTACAACTCCCCTGACACTTACGGGAGTAGCGGTTCACAGATGGGGAGAGGCATGAGCGGGGCGCAGGGGGACATAACGGTCGGGCAGCTGCTGCTCGCCGAGTACCAGGTCGTCAAGGACGAGCAGAAGGCCCGGATCGGGTTCCGCGACAATCTCCTGTACGTGACGCTGGCGGCCGTCGCGGCACTCGTCGCCGCCACCGCACAGACCGAACGGGCCTCGATGCTCCTCGCATTGGGGCCCGTCTGTGTCGTCCTGGGGTGGACCTACCTCGTCAACGACGAGAAGATCTCGGCGATCGGCGCCTATGTGCGGGGCGATCTCGGGCCGCGCCTCGCGGAGTTGGCGGCCACGGACGAGCGGGCGGACTCCGCGGCCCCCGCGGCCCCCGCGGCCTTCGGCTGGGAGACCGCCCATCGCGGTGACGCGCGGCGCCGCTCGCGCAAGGTCATCCAGTGCCTGGTCGACCTGGTGGCGTTCTGCGTGGTGCCGCTGGCCGGCCTCGTCGTCTTCTGGGCCGACGGGGAAGGGGGCGGACTGCTGCTCGCCCTCTCGGTGGTGGAGGCGGCGGCGATCGCGGGCCTGGCCGCCCAAGTGGTGGGGTATGCGCGGCCGTTCGGGCGGGGATGACGGGGAGTGGTCCTACGACGGCCGTACCGCCGTCACCAGCCACACCCCCGCCCGCATCCGCACACCGCTCTCCGTCGCGTACGGACGGAACACGTCCTCCAGTGCGGCCCGCGCCTCGGGGGCCACGGCCCGGCCCGGAGTGCGCGACAGCATGAAGTCGACCGTGTCCTGCGGGGTTTCGCCCCAGACGGCTTCGATGCTCACGGGTGTCACCGTGACGTCCTTGTAGGCGGCGAGCGCCTCGTGGATGCGGTCCGGGGCGGAGAGCGAGGCCATCGCGGCACGGGTCGCGAGCGCGTCGGCGGACGGCTGCTCCCCGGGCCCTGCCTCTTCCTCAAGGAGCCTGCCGAAGAGAGCGAGCGCCCGGGACTCCTCGCTCGCTTCACCCGTCTCTCCTGTATGTGCTGTCTCCCCTGTTTCCCCTGTCTCCCCTGTCTCCACAGCCTCCTCGACGGGCTGCGGACAGACGAACACGAGCCGTCCGCCGGGCCGCAGCGCCCGCCCGATGTTCTCGAACGCGGCCGCGTGATCCGCGAAGAACATCACCCCGCCCCGGCTGATCGCCACGTCGTACGCCGCGGCCGGGAAGGCATGGACCTGGGCGTCGGCCAGTTCGTACGCCGCGTTGGGGATGCCGTCGGCCGCGGTGCGCGCACGGGCGACGTCGAGGAGCGGCGCCGAGATGTCGACGCCGACCGCGTGGCCGTGCGCGGCGCGCCGGGCCGCGACCCGGGTGGTGCCCCCGGCGCCGCAGCCGATGTCGAGGACGCGGTCGCCGGCGCCGATGGCCGCGGCCTCGAACAGCGTGTCGTTCAGGCCGCCCAGCATCCTGTCGAAGCGCCCGTGATGGGCGGCCCAGTGGGCGCCCACATCGCCGTTCCAGGCCCTGACCTGGCGGGAGTTGGCGGCGGCGATCTTCTCCGTGGTCATGACGTCTCCCTGGTGAGGTGCGCGGTGATGCCGCTCTCGATGCGGTCGACGGCGGCGAACGCGCCGTACGAGATCAGATGCACCAGGCAGTGATCGCTGAACGGCGGCTTCTTCCAGGCGGCCACGTCCTCGTCCGTGATGCGGTACGGCGCGAGTGCGGCGAGCAGCGCGAGCCGTGCCCCCGGCCGGGACGCGCGGTCCGGCAGCGACTCCCACACCATCGGCGGATGCGCGCCGTCCCACGACGCCAGGGTCTCCTCGACGAGCCGCTGATCGGCATCGTCGAGCAGGCCGGCGCCCATCGTCGCCGCCGCACGGAGCGCGGCGTACGCGGGACCGACGGGCGAACCCGCGGCCCACTCGGGGCCGGGCAGCGGCTCGTCGAGAAGGGCCAGCGAGTCGCCGGGCGTGACGGTGCGGCGGACCGCCTTCTGCAGCGAACGTCCGCCGAGCGAGCGCACCACGCGCAGGCGCTGTGCGTTGCACGGCAGCATCCGCTCGGTCATCAGCGACGACGCGACACGGTTGATGAAGTGGAAGGTGAGCGCGGTGCCGATGTGCGCGGGGGCGTGGGCGCGCGGGAACGGCGGCGCGAGCTCCGGAGCGCCCGGTGTACGGGTGGCCTTGCCCCAGGCGAGCAGCCGCGCCTGGTCCGGGTCATCGGGCTGCTCGCCGCGCAGCACCCGCTCGGCGACGCGGTGGTCGCCGGTGGCGTGCAGCATCACCGTGTGCGCGCTCACGCAGAACGGGCAGCGGTTGGCGAGCGAGACACCGACGGCGACCAGCTCGCGGTCGGTGCGGGTGCTGCCGCCGGGGGTGCCGTCACCGGGTGTGCCGTCGCCGGGTGTGCCGTCGTCCGCGAGCAGGGACTCGCGGAGCAACGCCCAGGTGGCGGTGAACAGTTCGGGTGCCGGGGAGAGCGCGACGAGCGGCGCGGGCTCCGCGAGGCCGAAATCGACGGCCATCTGCGCGTAGGCGTCGGCGGTCCTGCCGGTCGCTGACTTCGGCAGTACGGGATCGGTGTATCGGAAGGTTGCCATGGCATCGAGGGTGCGGGTGCCGGGTGCGCCGGGTCGTCGTACGGCGGAAGGCAGTTGGGAGTACGTCGCCGGGGGCGGGCGGGGCCGTGACTACTGCGGCGGGAGTAGTGGGGAAGCGGTCTGCTCGGACGACGCCGTTGTCAGTGGTGCGGTCTATGGTTTTTGAACACGCGGGGGAACGCGCGGATGCGCGGCGGGTGCGGCGGGGTGCGGCGGGGGATCGACGGAGGTCGGGGGTGAGCGGGGTGGCTGGTCGCGCGGATCGTGAGGGGTGGCGGGTGTGGCTCGGCGACGCGGTGCTCGCGGCCGTCGTGGGCGTGATCGTCACGGTCGCGGCGGTGTACGGGGACGATGCGGGGTTCCTTGACCACGCGCTGCTGGCGGCAGGTTCGCTGGCCCTGGCCGCGCACCGGGCGGCGCCCCGGGTCGTGCTCGCCGTCACCACCGCGTCGCTCCTGGGCGAGGTGCTGCACGCGGGGGCGGACAGCGTGGCGGCGATACCGGTGGTGGCGGCCGTGCACACGGCGGCGCGGGCGGGCCACCGGGGTGTCGCCGCGGCGGCCGCGGGTGTGTTCCTCGCGGGCTTCGCGGTGGCGGGCTCCGCCGCGGACGACGTGGCCCAGCGGACCGTGCTGCTGGCCGGCTGGTTCCTGTGCGCCCTGGTCACGGGCCTCGCCGACAAGAACTGGCAGGCGTATCTGCGCCAGACCGAGCAGCGCGCCCTGGAGGCCGAGCGGACCCGCGAGGAGGCGGCGCTGCGCCGTGCGGGGGAGGAGCGGCTGCGGATCGCGCGCGAACTGCACGACTCGCTGACGCACAGCATCTCGATCGTCAAGCTGCAGGCGGGGGTTGCCGTCCACCTCGCCCGCAAACGCGGCGAGGAGATACCGCCCGCGCTGCTCGCCATCCAGGAGGCAAGCGGCGAGGCGATGCGCGAACTGCGCTCGACGCTGGACGTACTGCGCACGGACGAGCCGACCGGGAGCCCCGCACTCCTGGTGGAGCGCGCACGGGCAGCCGGTCTCGACGTGGAGCTGACGGTGCGGGGTCGGGAGCGGGGCCTGGCCGGAGGCCTTGAGCGGGCCGTGTACCGGATCGTGCAAGAGGGCCTCACCAACGCGGCACGCCATGCGGGGGGTGCCGCGCGGGTAATGGTCGAACTGGACTATGGAGAGCGGGAGTTGGAGGTCCGGGTAACGGACGACGGGCTCGCCGACGCCGGGATGCCGCCGACGGAGGGGACGGGCCTCACGGGGATGCGGGAGCGGGTCGTCGCGCTCGGCGGCACGCTGCGGGCGGGGCCGCGGTCCGAGGGAGGGTTCGCGGTTTGGGCGGAACTGCCGGTGGGGGTGGGGGGAATGGCTTCGGGGGTGGTCGGTGTGGGGGCCGGTGCCGGTGCCGGTGCCGGTGCGGGGGCGGCCGCGGGTGCGACCGAGGCTGTGCGTGCGGCGGGCTCGGAGGGGAACGGCAGGTCGGGGGCGGCGGATGGCTCGGGTGAGGCGGGCGTCGCAGGCAGCTCGGGCGTCTCCGAGGGGTTTGACGGTTCCGGCGTCGCTGACGGTTCGGATGGAGCGGGTGTCTCGGGGAGCCCAGGCGTATCGGTTGGCTTGGGTGGATCGGGGGGCTTGGGTGGCTCGGCAGACCCAGGCACCTCGGCGGGCCCAGGAGTCTCGGCAGGTTCGGGCGGATCGGCAGACCCCGGCACCTCGGCAGGCTCGGGTGGAACGGTGGGCGACCTAGGTGTCTCGGCCGCCTCGGGTGAGTCGGTGGGCTCGGGCGGCTCACGTGCTCCAGGTGTCTCGGATCGCCTGGGTGGCTCGTCTGGCCCGGGTGCTCCAGGTGTCTCGCGTGGCCTGAGTGGCTCGCGTGCCCCACGTGTCTCGGATGGCGCGGACCCCTCGCCCGGCTCACATGCCCCACGTGTCTCGGACGGCCCCGGTGCCTCGCCCAGCTCGAAGGCGAAAGTCGTCGCCGATGTCCGGTGGCGTGGGGAGTGGGCGTGATTCGGGTTGTGTTGGTGGACGATCAGGCGTTGATGCGGGCGGGGTTCCGTGCGCTGCTTGATGCCGAGGACGGGATCGAGGTGGTGGGGGAGGCCGCCGACGGGGAGCGTGGGGTTGCCCTCGTGCGCGAGTGCGTGCCCGACGTCGCGCTCATCGACGTACAGATGCCCGTGATGACGGGGATCGAGGCGACGCGTCGGATCGTCGCCGACCCGCGGCTCGGAGGCGTACGCGTCGTGATCCTCACCAACTACGGCCTCGACGAGTACGTCTTCGATGCGTTGCGTGCCGGGGCCAGCGGGTTCCTGCTCAAGGACACCGAGCCCGCGGATCTGTTGCAGGGCATCGAGATCGTCGCTCGCGGGGAGGCCCTCCTCTCGCCCTCGGTGACCCGCAGGCTGATCGGAGAGTTTGTGTCGCGGCCGCCGGACCGGGCCACGGCGCCGGGTCTGGAGACGCTCACCCGCAGGGAGCGCGAGGTCACCGCGCTCGCCGCGCGTGGACTGACGAACGAGGAGATCGCCGAGCACATGGTGATCAGCCCGTTCACGGCGAAGACGCATGTGAGCCGGGCGATGACGAAGCTCGGTGCGCGCGATCGGGCCCAACTGGTCGTCTTCGCCTACGAATCGGGGCTCGTGGCGGCTCGGAACGCGACTCCCTAGTGGCATCATCGCCGGGTGACCGTCATACCGTTCAGACATGTCGGGGCCCTCGCCGCTGTCGCCCTGCTCGCCGCAGGGTGCGGGCTCTCGGAGGAGCTCGATCGGGAGAGGAACCCTGAGCGGACGGCGGACGCCGCTCCCGAAAGCGGTCCTTCCGCTGCCGCCTCGGGTGTGCCCACGGCGCCCGGCCTGGCGTCGAGGACGCCGATCCCCGTCGAGGAGGAGCCGGTACCGGCCGCGCCCACTTCCTCGTGCCCGGCCTCCGGCGTGCGGATCGAGCCGGGCATGGTCGACGCCGCCATGGGCCTGCGCGCGATGAGCGTGACGCTGACCAACTGCGGGAAGCGGGTCCAGCGGCTGAACGGCTACCCGGGACTGAGGGTGCTCGACGAGCACCGTGAACTCCTCGACGTACAGATCCTCGAAGGGCCGGAACCCGTCACGCAGATGGACGACCCCGGGCCGCACACCGTCACGCTGAAGCAAGGGGAGTCGGCCTACACCGCGCTGGTCTGGCGCAACACCGTCACCGACACGACGACGACCGCCGTCAGCGGCACCTATCTGGAGGTCGCCCCGGCCGAGGGCGTCCGCAAGGCGACCGTGACGCCGCAGGGCCGGATCGACCTCGGCAACACCGGCCGCATCGGCACCACGGCCTGGCAGAAGACCCCGGCCGACGACACCAGGGCGTCCAGGCCTACGGCACCCGCACCGCCCACTCCGCCGAGTTAGCCGCAGCGCACGGTTCCTTTTCATCGCCTTGGGTGTCCATATCAGGACAAGTCTGTACGCCGGGGATAGGTTCGCGCTCAGGGTGGTCAGTCGACCGTCGGCGCCGGCCCGCCCGGACGGGAGGCGACCAGGGGCTGATGAGTCACGCCGACACGAGCGACCAGGCCACCACCGGATCCGCGCCGGCGGCCAAACTGACGCTTCTGACGCTGACGACGATGGTCGTCGGCTCCATGGTCGGCGCCGGGGTCTTCTCGCTGCCCAGCCGCTTCGCGGACGAGACCGGTGTCGCCGGTGCGCTGATCGCGTGGGCGATCGCGGGCACCGGCATGCTGATGCTCGCCTTCGTCTTCCAGACCCTCGCCGTCCGCAGACCCGATCTGGACGCCGGTGTCTACGCCTACGCCAAGGCCGGGTTCGGCGAATATCTGGGCTTCTTCTCGGCGTTCGGCTACTGGGCCAGCGCCTGCGTCGGCAACGTCACGTACTGGGTCCTGATCATGTCGACGGTCGGCGCCATCTGGCCGGGCCTCGGCGAGGGGGACACCGGCCTCGCCGTGCTGCTGTCGTCGGCGGGCCTGTGGGGGTTCTTCCTGCTCATCAAGCGGGGCGTCAAGGAGGCCGCGGCGATCAACCGCGTCGTGACGGTCGCCAAGATCGTCCCGATCCTCTTCTTCGTCGTCCTGACGCTCTTCTACTTCAAGGCGGACGTCTTCGCCGACAACTTCGGCGGTGCGGACTACTCCGGCTCCCTCTTCAATCAGGTGCGCGGCACGATGCTCGCCACCGTCTTCGTCTTCCTCGGCGTCGAGGGCGCCAGCGTCTACTCGCGCCATGCCGAGCGCCGCAAGGACGTGGGAAAGGCGACGATCCTGGGGTTCCTCAGCGTCTTCGCCGTCTTCGCCTCGGTCACCATCGTGTCGTACGGCATCCTGCCGATGAACGAGATCGCCGCGCTCCGCCAGCCCTCGATGGCCGGAGTCCTGGAGTCCGCGGTGGGCACCTGGGGCAAGGTGTTCATCAGCGTAGGGCTGATCGTCTCGGTGCTCGGCGCGTATCTGGCCTGGACGCTGATGTCCGCCGAAGTCCTGTTCGTGGCGGCCAAGGACGAGGACATGCCGCGCTTCCTCGGCCGCTCCACCGCCGCCGACGTGCCCGTGCCCGCGCTCCTGATGACCACCTGCCTGACGCAGGTCGTCCTGATCGTCACGTCGTTCTCCGACGACGCGTTCAACTTCGCGCTCGACCTGACCAGTTCACTCTCCCTGATCCCCTATCTGCTCGCGGCCGCGTTCGCCGCGAAGATCGCGCTGCGGCCGGACGACCTCACCCACGGGGGCAGGGGAACGCGCGGCGAACTCGTCGTGGGCGCGATCGCGGTCGTCTACACGGCGTTCCTGCTGTACGCGGCAGGCCTCAAGTTCGTCCTCGTCTCGTTCATCATCTACGCCCCGGCCACGATCCTCTTCGTGATGGCCAGGCGGGAACAGGGCAGACGCCTCTTCTCGCCGCGCGAGCTCGTCATCCTCGCCATCTCGACCGCCGGCGCCGGGGTCGGTGTCATCGCCCTCGTGGTCGGGTGGATCAGCCTCTGACCCACCGTCAATTCACCTGCCGCCACGCCGTACTCGCATCGGAACCCGCATCGGAACCCGCATCGGAACCCGCATCGGAACCCGCATCGGAAAGGCACACCGTGACAAGCCCCGACACGCCGAGCACCCCGGACTACGGCGTCTACTCCGAGGTCGGCAAGCTGCGCAAGGTGCTGGTCTGCGCGCCCGGTCGCGCGCACCGCAGACTGACCCCCACCAACGCCGACGACCTGCTCTTCGACGACGTCATGTGGGTGGAGAACGCCCAGCGGGACCACGCCGACTTCGTCGACAAGCTCAAGCAGCGCGGTGTCGAGGTCGTCGAACTGCACGACCTGCTCGCCCAGACCATGGCGATCCCCGGGGCCAGGAACTGGCTCCTGGAGCGGAAGATCACCGCGAACGAGGTCGGGCTCGGCCTCATCGACGACACCCGCGCCTTCCTGGAGACCCTGGAACCGCGCCGCCTCGCCGACTACCTCATCGGCGGCCTCGCCACCGCGGATCTGCCGGACGAGTTCCGCTCCGGCTATGTCGCGCTCGTCCGCGAATCCACCGGCGTACGCGAGTACTTGATGCCGCCGCTGCCGAACACGCTCTACACCCGCGACACGACATGCTGGCTGTACGGCGGCGTCACGCTGAACCCGCTGTACTGGCCCGCCCGGCACGACGAGACGCTCCTGATGAAGGCCGTCTACCAGTTCCACCCCGACTTCACCGGCGCCCAGGTGTGGTGGGGCGATCCCGAACTCGACTGGGGCCAGGCCACGTTCGAGGGCGGCGACATCATGCCGGTCGGCAACGGCGTCGTACTGATGGGCATGAGCGAGCGCACATCGCGGCAGGCCATCACACAGGTCGCGGCCTCGCTGTTCCAGAGCGGCGCGGCGGAGCAGGTCGTCGTCGCCGGCATGCCCAAGCTGCGGGCCGCGATGCACCTCGACACCGTCTTCACCTTCGCCGACCGCGACGTCGTCACGCTCTACCCGAAGATCATGGACGCCGTGCACTCCTTCACGCTGCGCCCAGGCGATGGCCCGGCAGGCATGGACATCACCGATGAGGGCTCGCGTACGTTCGTCGACGTCGTCGCCAAGTCGCTCGGGCTCTCCGGGCTGCGGGTGATCGAGACCGGCGGAGACGTGTACGCCTCCGAGCGCCAGCAGTGGGACAGCGGCAACAACGCCGTCGCCCTGGAGCCGGGCGTGGTCGTCACCTACGACCGCAACACCCAGACCAACACCCTGCTGCGCAAGGCGGGCGTCGAGGTCATCACCATCGTCGGCGCCGAACTCGGCCGGGGCCGCGGCGGCGGGCACTGCATGACGTGCCCGCTGATCCGCGACGTCGTCGACTTCTGAACCGGGCCGCGGCTCAGTACCGCTGGGCCTTGACCAGCTTCGCGGAGAGCTTCGGCTCCGGCGGCGCGTGGCTGATGGCGTACGCCTGGGCCCGCTCGCCGGGGTCGAGGTCCTCCTTGCCGATGTAGCGCGTCTCCACGGTCTTGCCGTCGGGATCCAGGAAGTCGACCTGGAGCGCGTACGACGCCTTCTTGTCCGTGCTGTTGGTGATGGTCACGATGGAGGCGAGCACGCCGCCGGTCTCGGAGCGCGGCTTGCCCGTCATCGACACGTCGGCCATCGCATTGCCCTCGCCGTCCACGTCCTTCAGCTCGTCCTGCGCGGCCTTCTGGACCCGCTCGGACTCCGCGGACACGGACGCCTCGAACTCGTCCGCGCGCTCCGAGGCCGATTCCGCCGCCTCCGATGCCGAAGCGCGCGCGGACTCGGCGGCCTCGGAGGCGGCCGACTTCAGGGGCGAAGCGGTCTTCTCCGAGAAGGACGCCGAATCGGGGGCCGTCGGCCGCTCGCTGATGGTCCGGCTGCCCTCGCTGGAGGGGGCGTCGCTTTCGGTGCTGCACGAGACGAGGGCGGCGGCCGTGACGGCGGCGGCCAGCGCGAGGGCGGCGGACACCGCCTTCCTGGGGCGTCGCGGCGCGCCGGGCGGCAGGGGATTCATGCGGAGCGGTCCTTTCACTGCTGCGACTCACTGCTACGACTGATCACTGCTGCGGCTGATCACTGCTACGGCTGATCCCTGCTGCGGCTGACGTCAGTACCGCAGGGCGCAGGCGATCCCGCCCTGCTCGGTGAGCGTTCCTTCGGGTACGAAACGGACCTGCGCGCCGGTGTCCAGGGCCCGCTCCACGATCTCGTCCACGATGTCCTCGACGGCGTCGAGATCGTCGGCGGTGGCCGGCACCAGATGCCCGCCGTCGTCGCGCACGGTCTGCCGGAAGGTGTCATCGACGGCGAGCAGCCGGACCCGGTCGGCGGTCACGTTCTGCCAGACCTCGTCGAGCCCCGCGGCGAACTGCCGCTGGCCCCGTGCCGTGTCCAACTCCTTGATCAGGGCGTCGAGTTCGGCCTTCTCCCGGTCGGCGACGAGCGGAGCCATCGCCTGGCCCACCGCGTCCGCGGGGCCGTCCGCGAGACCGCCGTGCGGCACCCGCGTGGCCTTCTTGGTGACCGTGCCGATGTCGTCGAGGAGGGAGAGCGCCGCGGCTTCCCCGGCCACGAACAAGGGGCGCGGGTGAGCGTCGAGGACGGCGCTCACGGCCTGGTCCGCGGCGCGCAGGAACGTACGGGTCCGCTCGTCGCGGAAGGTGCTCGGCAGATCGCCGATCCGCTCCTTGCGCTCGGCGTCCGGGTCGTCGAGGCTCCGGGTCAGCGGGAACCCGTCGGCGGTGTGCTCGCCGACCCGCTCCGGCGTGCCGTCCCACAGCGTGACGCGGTCGGCGGAGACGGCGAGGGCCCAGTACGGGCGCTCGGCGGCCCGGGCCGCGACGAGGTTGCGCGTCAGGAACGTGTCCGAGAGCACCACCCGCGACGGCACCGTCCTGGCGACCGACCACACCTGGTGCTCCCCGGGGGCGGCGAAGACCGCGAGCCCGTCCTCGGCGTGCACGAGATCGACATCGGCCACCGCGCGGTCCAGCTGCCCCGCCACCTCCGCGCGCTGCTCCTTGGTCACGGCCGGATCGGCGTTCAGGCGCTCCTTGGCCTCGGCGACGAGATTGCGCAGCCGTACGGGATCCTGGGCGTTGTCCGGTTCCCTGCGGTGCGTCGGCAGCAGGACCGTGACGGCCGGATAGGTGCGCGTCTTCCGCAGCTCGGCGAGGGCTTCCGGGGTGAGGGAGGGGTGCATGGAACGGGCCCTTTCGGGACGGGTGCCTCGGGACGGGTGACTGACGGGTGGCTACTGACTGACGGGTGGCTACTGAAGGCCTCCGGTGCCATTACGCCGCGTAATGCACCTTATGTCGGTTGTGCGGGTGGGGCATTTCGCCTCGGCTGTCGTCTGCCGGGGCCGGTGCGTCACGCACGTACCGAGTCGCCGCGTCCGCCCGCGGGACTCAACCTGAGTTCATGGAACAGCGCGCGATCCGTCTGCGGCGCCGGCTCCGGCCCGTCGCCTGGATCGTGGCGGTGCTGTGCGTGGCCGTCCTTGCCGCGACGGCCACGGCGCGCAGCACGGTCCTCAGCCCCGGCTTCCACCAGCGCGTCCTCGACGAGCAGCACGCCTACGACCGCCTCTACAACGAAGTCCTCGTCGACCCGCAGACCCTCCCGGTCGCCCGCGACCTGCTGGGGCGGCTGCCGGTCCCGGAGGCGGCCGTCACCTCCAACCTGAAGATCGTGCTGCCCCCGGAGACCCTGCGCGCCATGGCCGACCGGCAGATCGCGGAGGTGACCGGATATCTGCGGGGCGAGCACGACACGCTGCGCCTCACCGCGGACCTGCGGCCGCTGCTCACCAACGTCGGCAACCTCGCCCAGACGTACTTCGGTGATCTCGTCGCCTCCGTACAGCGGCAGCCCGAGCCCGACTTCCCCGCCTTCATCGAGGGCCTCGACCAGGCGGCGAACGCCGTGGCCGCCGGGGTGCCGCCGGCCGATCTGCCCACCCTGGAGCTGTCCAGGGACCAGGCCGTCGCGGCCACGCGCGCGCTGCTCCAGGTGGTGCCCGAGGACCGCCGCGACAAGCTCCGTCCCGAGGTCGAGGTGGCGCTGGACAGCGGGGACATCGCCACCGCGCTCGCCGCCGTCGGGCCAGAGGCGGTGTCGGACCGTACCCGCCAGGCCACCGAGCAGTTGCGCGAGACCGCAGGCGGCGACACCTGGAACATCACCGCCGACCTCGACACATCGGGCGACGCGCTCGCCCCGCTGCACCGGGCGCGCTCCGTCACGCATCTCGCCCAGGGCGTGGTCGAGCCGCTCGCCGCCCTGCTCGGCGTCGCGGCCCTCGCGTTCCTGTGGGTCTCCGGGCCCGCGGCTCCCGCCCGGCGCCTGATGGGGCTCGGCTGGGCGCTCGCCGCGGGCGGCACCCTCACAGGGCTGTGCGTGGTGGCCGCCCGAGTGGCCACGGACGGCGGCGTCATCAGCACGCCCGCGTCCTGGCCGGGGTCCGTGTCGCGGCTCGTCGACGACGTGGTGAGCGCCGCCGTGGACGGCGTGCTCACCACCGCGACCGTCGCCGCGTACATCCTGCTCGCCGGGGGAGCGCTGCTCGTCGCCGTCGGCTGGGCCTGGCAGACGGGACCCGCCCTGACGGTCAGCCCCCGGCGCGTGCAGGTGCTCGCCGCAGGGGTGGCGGGGGTCGCGCTCGGGGGTGTCGTCCTCGCACCCTTGGCGGCAGGACGTGCCGAACCGAGGGTCTGCCAGGGCAGCTCCCGGCTCTGCGACCGCGGTTACGACGAGATCGCCCAGCTCACCTCGCACAACGCGATGTCCACCACCGCCGACCAGTTCATCGGGCCCTTGCAGGACCCCCGCATCACCGCCCAGCTCAACGACGGCGTACGGGCCCTGCAGATCGACACCTACACCTGGGAGCGCCCGGAACAGATCGCCGAACGACTCGAAGGGTCGGACTTCTCGCCCCGGCTGCAGGGGCAGATCCTGGCCGCGATCAACAAGTTCAACCCGCCACGGGACGGCCTGTGGCTCTGCCACTCGGTGTGCCGGGCAGGCGCCATCGGCCTGGTGCCCACGCTGCGCGAGGTCGGCGACTGGCTGCGGGCCCACCCCACCGAGGTCGTCACGCTGATCGTGCAGGACGCCGTGGACGCGGAGGCCACCGCGGCCGCGTTCGAGGAGGCCGGTCTCGCGGACCTGCTGTTCGAGCCCGCCGCGGACCCGTCCCGCCCGTGGCCCGATCTCGGCGAGATGATCGACAGCGGCAAGCGCCTCGTCGTCTTCGCCGAGCGCGCCGACGGGCCCGCGCCCTGGTACCGCAACTTCTACCGGTACGGGATGGAGACCCCCTACGCGTTCCGCACCCCCGAGGAGATGACCTGCGTCCCGCACCGGGGCGGCACGGACAAGCGCCTCTTCCTCCTGAACCACTTCATCACCATCGACGGCGGCAGCCGCCTGGACGCCGGCACGGTCAACACCCGCGACGCGGTCCTCGACCGCGTACACGCCTGCGAACGCGAGCGCGGCAGGCCGGTGAACTTCGTCGCCGTGGACTACCTCACGATCGGCGATGCGAGGGGCGCGGTGGACGCGTTGAACGCGGAGAGGTGAGGCGGGGGTGCGGCCGTGGGCTGCGGCCGCGGACCGGCGCCCGGGGTTGCGTGGAATTCACGTCGGGGAAATCCCCTATACACCCGCTCCGTACGCGTTGTCAGTGCGGCGTGCTCTCATGGAGGCATGATCGAAGACTTTCTGGAAAGCGGAGTACCCGCAGTAGAAGAGGCCCTCCGCAAGGCTGCCGCCACCGAGGTCATGCCGAGGTTCCGGCAGCTCACAGCGGAAGACGTCGTACAGAAGAGCGGCCCGCACGACCTCGTCACGGTGGCCGACCGCCTCGCCGAGGAGCAGCTGACCGCCGCGCTCACGGAGCTGCTGCCCGGCTCCGTGGTCGTAGGAGAAGAAGCCGTCCACGCCGACCCCTCGCGCTACGAGGCGATACGCGGCGACGCGCCGGTGTGGATCGTCGACCCGGTCGACGGCACCCGGCAGTTCGTCCACGGCGACCCCGGCTTCTGCATGCTCGTCGCGCTCGCGTGGCGAGGAGAGGTCCACGCCTCGTGGACGTACGCCCCGGCGCTTGACGAGATGGCCGTCGCGGTGCGCGGCAAGGGCGCCTGGCTCGACGGACGGCGCCTGGAGGCCGGCACGCCGGGCGAGGTCATCGAAGTGGCCACCTCGCACCCGGACTTCACCACCGAAGACCAGAAGCGTGCGCTCGGCGGCCTGCGGGCGGACGGCGTCGCGCCGCGGCCCTGCGGGTCGGCCGGTCTCGAGTATCTGGCCATAGCCAAGGGCGAGTTGGACGCGATCGCCTTCTCCTGGGAACTGGCATGGGACCACGCGGCGGGACTGCTGCTCGTGGCGGAGGCCGGCGGCAGCGACCTGACCGTGGCCGGGCAGCCCTTCCGGATAGCGGGCGGCAACGCCCTGCCGTTCACGGCCGCCCGGGACGCGGCCACGGCCGACCGGGTGGTGGCGTTGCTGTCGGCCGGAGCCTGATCTGCGGGTCGCCGCCCGACTCGAAGTCGAAGCGGACGGTGGTGACCTCGAACTCGGTGACGGTGCCGACGGCCGGCCAGTCATCGGGATCCAGGGGGAGCCAGGCCAGGTCCACGAAGCAGCGGATCGGCAGCCCCAGGTCCACGAAGAGCCCGGTCCTGCCCGGACCCCATGGCAGCTCACTGACCGTGCCGGTCCGCCGCGTGCCCTGGGGGAGCGGGCCGCCCGGACTCGGCGGTGAGGTGTTGCGGCCGTGGCGGGCGCGCCGCCACGCGTGCTCGAACTCCGCCTCGGCGACCGGCTGGGTGACCGCCTCGGCGACCGGCCCGGCGTCATCCTCGACGAGTCCGTTCAGGAGTGCGCCGTACCGCGCCGTGTAGAGCCCCGCGCCCAGCGTTCCGAACTGCTCGTGGACCCAGGCGAGTTCATCGCGCGAGGCGGCGACGGAGGCCGTGCCGTGCGGCTCGTCGAAGGACGCCTGGCGTACGACGACGGAGTCGTCCCCGGCCTCGAACCAGCCGTCGGAGCCCGCGTCGGCACGGCGGAACCATTGCGTCACCCGGCAGAGGCTACCCGCGCCCACGGCGCTGTCGGTGGCCAGGCCTATCCTGGGCGGCAGTGGCCATCGGCTGACAAAGGAGTCCGAAGGTGCCGTCGATGCTTGATGCCGTCGTCGTGGGGGCGGGACCGAACGGTCTTACCGCTGCCGTCGAGCTGGCCCGCCGCGGCTTCTCCGTGGCCGTCTTCGAGGCCAAGAGCACCGTGGGCGGCGGTGCGCGGACCGAGGAGCTGACCCTTCCCGGGTTCCGGCACGACCCCTGTTCCGCCGCCCACCCGCTGGGCGTCAACTCACCGGTGTTCAGGACCATGCCGCTCGATCGGTACGGCCTTGAGTGGCTGCAGCCCGAGCTGCCGATGGCGCATCCCTTTCCGGACGGCAGCGCCGCCGTGCTCTCCCGCTCCGTCGCCGAGACGGCCGCCTCGTTCGGGCCGCGCGACGCGGGGACGTACCGACGGCTCGTCGAGCCCTTCGTCAGCAAGTGGGACACCGTCCTGCGGGACTTCATGTCGCTGCCGGCGACGGCCCTGCCGCGTGACCCGGTGACCCTCGCGCGCCTCGGACTCGTCGGTCTGCCGCCCGCCACCTGGCTGATGCGCCGCTTCCGCGACGACCGGGCCCGCGCCCTGTTCTCCGGGCTCGTCGCCCATGTCATCGCGCCGCTCGGCGGGCTCGCCACCGGCGGTGTCGGCATGGTCTTCGCGCTGGCCGCGCACGCCCGCGGCTGGCCGGTCGCGCGCGGCGGCTCGCAGTCGATCTCCGACGCGCTCACCGCGTATCTGAAGGACCTCGGCGGCGCGGTGCACACCGACTACGAGGTCAAGCGGCTCGACGACCTGCCGCCCGCCCGCGCGTACGTCTTCGACACATCGCCCACGGCGCTCGCGCGGATCGCGGGCCTGGGGCGGAGCTACGAGAACTACCGCTACGGCGCGAGCGCCTTCAAGATCGATTACGCCCTTGACGGCCCCGTCCCCTGGACCGCCAAGGAGGCGCGCGTCGCGGGCACCGTGCAGGTCGGGGCCGGCAGCGCGGACATCGATGCGGCCCTGCGTGCCGCCTCGCGCGAGAACCGCGCGCCCGACCGGCCGTTCCTCATCACCGTGCAGCCCGGTGTCGTCGATCCGTCGCGCGCACCGGCGGGCAAGCAGGTCTTCTGGGCGTACGGGCATGTCCCCAACGGCTGGAGCGGGGATCTCACCGACGCGATCGAGCGGCAGCTGGAGCGGTTCGCCCCCGGTTTCCGGGACCGGGTCCTCGCGCGCGCGACCGCGGGCCCGGCGGAGCTGGCCGCGCGGAATGCCAACTATGTGGGCGGTGACATCGCCTGCGGCGCGGCGAGCGGGCTGCAGCTCCTGCTCCGCCCCAAACTGTCGCTCTTCCCGTACAACACCGCGCATCCCGCGGTCTTCATCTGCTCGTCCGCGACGCCGCCGGGGCCCGGGGTGCACGGCATGTCGGGGCACAACGCCGCCAAGGCGGTATGGAGGAGGCTTCGCTCCGCATGACGGCCATCACGCTCGTCCAGGGCGACATCACCCGGCAGACGGCCGACGCGATCGTCAATGCCGCGAATTCTTCCCTGCTGGGAGGTGGCGGGGTGGACGGTGCGATTCACCGGAACGGCGGGCCGGAGATCCTTGCGGCGTGCCGGCGGCTGCGGGCGTCGCACTACGGCAAGGGGCTGCCGACCGGTGCGGCGGTGGCGACCACCGCCGGGCGCCTTGACGCGCAGTACGTCATCCACACCGTGGGGCCGGTGTGGTCCGCCACGGAGGACCGCTCCGGCCTGCTGGCGTCCTGCTACCGGGAGTCGCTGCGCGTGGCCGAGGAGGTGGGGGCCCGGACGGTCGCCTTCCCCGCGATCTCGACCGGCGTCTACCGGTGGCCCCTGGACGACGGGGCCCGCATTGCGATCCGGACCGTCCGGGAGCATGCCGTGCCGGCCGCCTTCGACGAGATCCGCTTCGTTCTTTTCGATGCGAAGGCCTACGAGGCGTTTACGGCGGCGCTGGCGGGGGCGTAGGGGGCGCTGCCCCCCGGGGCCTGCTTCGTCGGGGCCCGGCAGGTGGGGCTGTGCCCACCCGTTCCGCCCTGCGGAACGCCTGCCCACAGCGGGCGGCGGACGGTTGCTGTGTGGGTAAGGTCCATGTCGGATTTTCGCCAGCCATCCGTGTCCTTCATGCACGATCCTTGAGCCATGCCCACCGTCACGGCCACCGCCACCACCCAGGCCGGCGCCAGCACCAGCGCTAGCACCAGCACCGGTGCCGGCGTCATGCATCACGACGCCGACCGCTGCGTACGCGCAGTTCAGTCGAAGGACGCCCGGTTCGACGGGTGGTTCTTCACCGCGGTTCTCACCACCCGGATCTACTGCCGCCCCAGCTGCCCCGTGGTCCCCCCGAAGCCCGAGAACATGAGCTTCTACCCGAGCGCGGCCGCCTGCCAGCAGGCCGGATTCCGGGCCTGCAAGCGCTGCCGCCCCGACAGCAGCCCCGGCTCCCCGGAGTGGAACCAGCGCGCCGACCTCGTGGCCCGCGCGATGCGCCTCATCGGGGATGGAGTGGTCGACCGCGAAGGCGTCCCCGGTCTGGCAGGACGCCTCGGCTACAGCACCCGCCAGGTCGAGCGACAGCTCCTCGCCGAGCTCGGCGCGGGACCGCTCGCCCTGGCCCGCGCCCAGCGCGCGCAGACCGCGCGGCTGCTCATCGAGACGACCCCGCTGCCCATGGCGGAGATCGCCTTCGCCGCGGGCTTCTCGTCGATCCGTACGTTCAACGACACGGTACGAGAGGTCTTCGCCCTCGCCCCGGGCGAGCTGAGGGCCCGGGTGCCCAGAACGGCCGCCCCCGCGCCCGCCGCCCCCGGAGTGCTCTCCCTCCGCCTCCCCTTCCGCGCCCCGCTCACCCCGGACAACCTCTTCGGCCACCTCATCGCCACCGCCGTACCCGGCGTGGAGGAGTGGCGCGACGGGGCGTACCGACGCACCCTGCGCCTCCCCTACGGGCACGGGGTCGTCGCCCTCACCCCCACGCCCGACCACATCGCCTGCCGCCTCAGCCTCACCGACCTGCGCGACCTCACCATCGCCATCAGCCGCTGCCGCCGCATGCTGGACCTGGACGCCGACCCGGTGGCCGTCGACGGCCAGTTGCGCGCCGACCCGCTGCTCGCGCCGCTGGTCGACAAGGCGCCGGGACGCCGCGTGCCGCGCACCGTCGACGAGGCGGAGTTCGCCGTCCGCGCGGTGCTCGGCCAGCAGGTCTCCACGGCCGCGGCCCGCACCCACGCCGCGCGTCTGGTCACCGCGCACGGAGAGCCGGTCGACGACCCCGAAGGCGGCCTCACGCACCTCTTCCCGGCGCCGGAAGCCCTCGCCGCGCTCGACCCGGAGGCGCTGGCGCTGCCGCGCAGCCGCCGCACCACGCTGACCACCCTCGTACGTCACCTCGCCGACGGATCGCTCCAGCTCGGCGTGGCGAGCGACTGGGACGAGGCCAGGGCGCGGCTCATCGAGCTCCCCGGGTTCGGCCCCTGGACGGTGGAGGTCATCGCGATGCGCGCGCTCGGCGACCCGGACGCGTTCCTGCCGTCCGATCTCGGAATCCGTCGCGCCGCACAGGAGTTGGGCCTTCCGCACACCCCGGCCGCGCTCACCGCGCGCGCCGCGGCCTGGCGCCCCTGGCGGGCCTACGCGGTCCAGTACCTGTGGGCCACCGACGAGCACCCCATCAACACGATCCCCGCGTAAAGACCCCGCGTGAAGAACGTAAAGAAAAGGGCGGCACTCTCATGCACCGGCTGCACACCCTCATCGACAGCCCCTACGGGCCGCTCACCCTCGTGTCCACCGACGGCACCCTCAGCGGCCTCTACATGACGGAGCAGCGCCACCGTCCGCCCGAGGAGACCTTCGGCGACCGCGATCCCGCGCCGTTCGGCGAGGCGATCAGCCAGCTGGAGGCGTACTTCGCGGGCGAGTTGACGGAGTTCGACCTGCCGCTGCGCCTGGACGGCACGCCCTTCCAGCGCACCGTCTGGCGACAGCTCCAGCTGATCCCGTACGGCGAGACCCGTACGTACGGGCAGCTCGCGGACGCACTGGGCAAACCCAACGCGTCCCGGGCGGTGGGCCTGGCCAACGGCAAGAACCCGATCGGCGTCATCGTCCCCTGCCACCGCGTGATCGGCGCGAGCGGCAACCTGACCGGTTACGGCGGCGGACTCGACCGCAAGCAGCGGCTGCTGGCCTTCGAGGGCGCGGCGGCCGACAGCGAAGCCGCGCTCTTCTGAAGGCGGCCCTCAGCCCACCCGCACCCCGCTCTCCAACTCCACCGCACCCTGCCCCGCGTCGAGCGCCGCGAGTCCCGCGAGGACCCGAAGACCCAGCTCGCCCGGCAGATACTCGCGCAGCTCTGCGCGGGCCACCAGGCGCCAGGAGAGCAGCTCCTCCTCCTGGAGGCGGATCGACTTCAGCTGGTCCTCGTCGAGCACCCCGCCGTCGTACAGATAGGCGACCAGCGGTGGCCGGTCCGCACCGGGAACCCAGTCCACGACGAGCAGCGGCCCCAGTTCGAGGTCCAGGCCGATCTCCTCGGCGGTCTCGCGCCGTGCCCCCTGGCGTGGTGTCTCTCCGTCGTCCGACTCGATGGTCCCGCCGGGCAGCGCCCAGCCGTCACGGTAGTTGGGTTCGACGAGCAGTACCCGTCCCTCGGCGTCCCTGAAGATTGCGGCGGCCCCGGCGATGACGCGGGGGAGGCCTGCGATGTATGTGGCGTAGTCCTGGAAGGTCACACCGGAAGCCTAGACGCAGCGCCCGCCGCGACCGCTTGCGTCACACGCGTGGCACTTCGGCCAAGTCCACGGTCCGCGCGGCCAGTTCGCTGATATGGGACCCGTCGAAGCCGAACACCGCGCTCCGCACCCGGTCCTCAAGGGGATCACGCCACTGGGCGGGGATCGCCTTGGCGCCGCACAGCACGCCCGCGACCGATCCGGCCGTCGCGCCGTTCGAGTCCGTGTCCAGGCCGCCGCGCACCGTCAGGGCGATGGTGCGGGTGAAGTCCCCCTCGCCGTACAGGAGTCCGGCGGTCAGGACGGCGGAGTTCGGCACCGTGTGGATCCAGCCGAGCCCCAGGGTCTCCTCCTCCGAGGTGGCCAGGGTCTCCTCCCAGCCGAGCCCGGCGTCGTGCAGCGAGAGGACCCGGCGCACCGTGCGGGCGAGCCTGCTGCTCGACGGGATCACGCCGAGGGCCGCGTCGAGCGCCGCACGGGGGGTCGGCGCGGTGAACGCGGCCGCGATGAGCGCCGCCGCCCACATCGCCCCGTACACGCCGTTGCCGGTGTGCGAGAGGACGGCGTCGCGGCGGGCCAGCGCGGCGGCGCGGCGCGGGGCGCCGGGACAGGTCCAGCCGAAGATGTCGGCGCGGATGAGGGCGCCGATCCACTCCTGGTAGGCGTTGTCGTAGGTCGCGGTGAGCGGCGGCTTGAGCCCGTTCGCGAGATTCCGGTACGCGGCCCGCTCCGCCGTGAAGGTCTGCAGATAGGGCAGGCGCAGCAGCCACAGCTCGCCGACCTGTTCCGTGCTGAAGCCGAAGCCGTGCGTCTCCAGGAGGTCGAGGCCGAGGATCGCGTAGTCGACGTCGTCGTCACGGCAGCTGCCGTGCACCCCGCCCCGCACGCACCGCTGCCACTCGGGCCGCAGCTGGAACTCCTCGACCCAGGAGGGGGGTTCGGGCAGATAGTCGGTGAGCGGCAGCGCGTCGGCCTGCCGCAGATAGCGCTCGATGCGATCACGCGTCCAGTAGTCGCCCCGCTCGATGGGTTTGCCGAGCATGTTGCCGGCGATCCGCCCGATCCAGCCGCCGAGTACGCGGTCGGCGAGTTCCGCATGCACTGGGGTCATGCGTCCGGTTTACCGAATTCACGGTGCTTCCGCGCGGTCAACGCAATGCCTTTGTCGCGGAGCATGAGAAGTTTGTCCGGTTTTCGGCGAAAAATTGGGAGCGCACGTGGAACGCCGTACGACCGTGCCGGCCGCCGCCGCCCTCGGGGCCCTCTCCGCCGCGGGCCCCGTCGCGGCATGGTGCACCCAGCTGTACGACTCGCGCGGCGCCGACGGCAAGGGCTGATCGATCATTTCCGTGATCCACCTGACCGCCTTTGAGGCGATTAAGGATGATTTAGGGGCCGAATTTTCCGCCCTCGCGAGAAGGCAGCCATGGGCAGGCGGCCCCATCTGCGGTTATGGTCGCAGCGGCGCGACTGCCTTGACGTGAGCAAGGCCCGAAAGCAAGGGGAAGCAAGGTGGCGGACGCTGCTGAGACGGCGGGGCGTGTGCGGCATGCGCGGGATGCGCAGCATGTGCTCATTGCCGCGGACAAGTTCAAGGGGTCGCTCACGGCCGTGGAGGTCGCCGAGCGGGTGACGGCCGGGCTCCGCCGCGTCGACCCGAAGGTGGAGGTCGAGGCGCTGCCGGTGGCCGACGGCGGTGACGGCACGGTCGCCGCGGCGGTCGCGGCCGGTTTCGAGCGCCGCGAGGTGCGGGTCACGGGACCGCTCGGCGACGAGGTCACCGCGGCGTACGCGCTGCGCGACGGGACCGCCGTGGTCGAGATGGCGGAGGCGTCCGGCCTCCAGCTGCTGCCCGAGGGAGTGTTCGCGCCGCTCACGTCCACGACGTACGGATCCGGAGAGCTGCTCCTTGCCGCGCTCGACGCGGGGGCGCGAACGATCGTCTTCGGCGTCGGCGGCAGTGCGACGACCGACGGCGGTGCGGGGATGCTGGCCGCGCTCGGCGCGGTGTTCCTGGACGCGGAGGGTGCGCCGGTGGCGCCGGGCGGCGGCCCGCTGGCCTCGCTGGCGCGCGCGGACCTGTCCGGCCTTGACCCCCGGTTCGCCGAGGTGGACCTCGTCCTCGCCAGCGACGTGGACAATCCGCTGACGGGACCGAAGGGCGCGCCCGCGGTGTACGGGCCGCAGAAGGGCGCGACCCCGGAGGACGTGGCCGAGCTGGACGCGGCGCTCGCGCACTTCGCGCGGGTGCTCTCCGAGTCGGCCGGTTCCGCCGCCCTTGAGTACGCGGAGTCTCCCGGGGCCGGGGCGGCCGGTGGCATCGGCTATGGCGCGCTCGTCGGGCTCGGCGCGAGCTTCCGGCCCGGCATCGAGGTCATGCTGGACGTCCTCGGCTTCGCGCCCGCGCTGGAGCGGGCGACGCTGGTGATCACGGGTGAGGGTTCGCTGGACGAGCAGACCCTGCACGGGAAGGCCCCCGCCGGGGTCGCGGCGGCGGCACGGGCCGCGGGCATCGAGGTCGTCGCGGTCTGCGGCCGCCTTGCCCTCCCGGCGGAGGCGCTGGGCCGCGCCGGGATCCGGCGGGCGTACGCACTCACTGACGTGGAGCCGGATGTGGCGCGCTGCATTGCCGAGGCCGGGCCGATCCTGGAGACGGTGGCGGAGGGAATCGCGCGGGACTTCCTGGTCTGACGCAGCGGCGTTCCCTGATGGTCTCAAACGCCGGCCGGGCTGGATATATCCAGCCCCGCCCCCCGTCTTTCATCCCCGCCGGCGGTTGGGGACGAACACGGCGAAGCCCGGGATCGACGGGCCCCTCACCCCCCCGCGCCGCCC
>NZ_JBHYIG010000027.1:4521-52937 GCF_042740015.1 Streptomyces sp. NPDC059037 | reverse complement strand
GTTCGCGGCCCCCGGGCCCCGGGGGCTCCGGCCCCCGCAAACCCGCTGGGGGGGCGGCCCCCGCCCCCCGCCGGGGCGCGGTTGGGGGCCCGGGGGAGCCGCGGGAGCCGGGGCGGCCGACGCGGCGGTGGTGCCTCCGGTGCGGTCGGCCGAGACGACCAGGGCGGCCAGCGCCGTCGTCACCGGGACCGAGGCGACCAGGCCGATCGAGCCGATCAGGGTGCGCACGATCTCCTCGGCGACCAGCTCGCTGTTGGCCACCGTGCCCACGCTGCTCTGTGCGATCGAGAAGAGCAGGAGCAGCGGCAGCGCGGCGCCGGCGTACGCGAGGACCAGGGTGTTGACCACCGAGGCGATGTGGTCGCGGCCGATGCGGATGCCCGCCCGGTAGAGGCCGCGCCAGCCCATCGTCGGGTTGGCCTGGTGCAGTTCCCAGACCGCGGACGTCTGCGTGACGGTCACGTCGTCGAGGACACCGAGTGAGCCGATGATGACGCCCGCGAGCAGCAGACCGCTCATGTCGATATCCGGGTAAAGGCCGTGGATCAAGCCCGTGTTGTCGTCCGTGTTGCCGCTCAGCGAGGCCCAGCCGATGAAGATCGAGCCGAGCAGTGCGATGAGGACGAGCGAGATCAGCGTGCCGATGACCGCGACCGATGTACGGGCCGTGAGCCCGTGGCACAGATAGAGCGCGATCAGCATGATCGCGCTGGCCCCGACCACCGCCACCACCAGCGGATTCGATCCCTGCAGGATCGCGGGCAGGATGAAGAAGGTCAGCACCAGGAAGCTCAACGCCAGTGCCACCAGGGCCATGACACCGCGCATCCGCCCCACCACGACGACGACGAGGGCGAAGATCCCGGCGAGCAGCGCCATGGGGACGGTGCGGTCCACATCGGTGACCGAGTACTGCAGCGCCTCCGGGGCCTTGGGCTCATAGGCGACCACCACCCGCTGGCCCTCACTCAACTGCCGAGGCGCGTCCGGCTGGACGATCTCGGTGAAGGTGCGGCCCTTGTCCTTTCCGCTGGTCACCTCGACCGTCGCCTTCTTGCACATGCCCTCCGCGCGCGACTGCGCGGTCTGGCCCTCGGCGGTGGAGGTGTCCCCGGTGGGCGGCGGCTGTGAGGCGTTCACGTCCTTGCAGGGCAGCTCCTGCACCTTCGTCACCGTCGCCGACTCGGTTTGCCGGTCGAAGCCGACCCCGGTGCGCTCATGGCCCGGCGCGCCACCGGGCCAGAGCACGACGAGGCCCACGACGACCGCGGTGGCGAAAGGAATCAGCACTGCGGCGATGACCTTGCGCAGATGTTTGGAGACGGGCGCCGCCGGGCCGTGGCTGTGCGAGTGCCCATGCCCGTGGCCGCCCCCGTCGCCACCTCCGTCCCCCCGCCCGTGCCCGTCCCCGGGCGGGGTCGAGAAGGGTGGCTGAGACGGCGGCTCGGACGGCGGGCGGGGCGGCGGCTCTGTGGTGGTCACTGCCCGATCATCGCAAGAACGGAGGGGGCCCTCTGTTCAGCACGCCCGATATGACGCTAGCGTGGGGGCACCTTTGCAAACGCGGGAGCTCGGAGCACCGGGCTGAGAGGGCGCTGACCTCCGTACGAAACGGCACGAATGGTGCCGCTGCCGTACGGGATCCGCTGCGTCGACCGCCGAACCTGTTACCGGGTAATGCCGGCGTAGGGAGTAGGTCTCATGACCACATCGGACGCACGCACGCCTGCCTCGACGCAGAACCAGAGCGACGAGGCCGGAAAGTCCATCGGCTGGCACAAGGCGTATGTCGAGGGCTCACGCCCCGACCTGCGCGTGCCGGTCCGCCAGGTGCACCTCACCAACGGCAAGGCCGTGACCCTGTACGACACTTCGGGGCCGTACACCGACGAGTCCATCGACACCGACGTCCGCAGGGGTCTCGCACCCCTCCGCGAGAACTGGATCATCGCCCGCGGCGACACCGAGGAGTATGTGGGCCGCCCGCCCCGTCCCGAGGACGACGGCATCAAGCACACCTCGCCCCGCGGCGGGCTGAAGAACCTCGACGCGGTCTTCCCCGGCCGTCCCCGCCAGCCGCGCCGCGGCCGTCAGGGCCAGGCGGTCACGCAGCTCGCGTACGCCCGTCGCGGCGAGATCACGCCGGAGATGGAGTTCATCGGGATCCGCGAGAACCTCGACCCCGAGGTCGTGCGCGCGGAGGTCGCCGCGGGCCGCGCGGTGATCCCGGCCAACGTCAACCACCCGGAGATCGAGCCGATGATCATCGGCAAGAAGTTCCTGGTGAAGGTGAACGCCAACATCGGCAACTCCGCGGTCACCTCCTCCATCGAGGAGGAGGTGGACAAGATGACCTGGGCCACCAAGTGGGGCGCCGACACGGTCATGGACCTGTCCACCGGCCGCAACATCCACACCACCCGCGAGTGGGTCCTGCGCAACTCCCCCGTTCCCATCGGCACCGTGCCGCTCTACCAGGCCCTGGAGAAGGTCGACGGCCAGGCCGAGGCGCTGACCTGGGAGATCTACAAGGACACGGTCATCGAGCAGGCCGAGCAGGGCGTGGACTACATGACGGTGCACGCGGGCGTGCGCCTTCCGTACGTCCCGCTCACCGCGCGCCGTAAGACCGGCATCGTCTCGCGCGGCGGCTCGATCATGGCCGCCTGGTGCCTGGCGCACCACAAGGAGAGCTTCCTCTACGAGAACTTCGAGGAGCTCTGCGAGATCCTCGCGGCGTACGACGTGACGTACTCGCTCGGCGACGGCCTGCGCCCCGGATCGATCGCGGACGCCAACGACGAGGCGCAGTTCGCCGAGTTGAAGACCCTCGGGGAACTCAACACGATCGCCAAGCGTCACAACGTACAGACGATGATCGAGGGCCCCGGTCACGTCCCGATGCACAAGATCAAGGAGAACATCGACCTCCAGCAGGAGATCTGCGAGGAGGCGCCGTTCTACACGCTCGGCCCGCTGACCACGGACATCGCGCCCGCCTACGACCACATCACCTCCGGCATCGGCGCCGCGATGATCGGCTGGTGGGGCACGGCGATGCTCTGCTACGTCACGCCCAAGGAGCACCTGGGCCTGCCGAACAGGGACGACGTGAAGACGGGCGTCATCACGTACAAGATCGCGGCGCACGCGGCGGACCTCGCCAAGGGGCACCCGGGCGCGCAGGACTGGGACGACGCGCTCTCGGACGCGCGCTTCGAGTTCCGCTGGGAGGACCAGTTCAACCTGGCCCTCGACCCGGTCACCGCACGGGAGTTCCACGACGAGACGCTGCCGGCCGAGCCCGCGAAGACGGCGCACTTCTGCTCGATGTGCGGGCCGAAGTTCTGCAGCATGAAGATCTCGCAGGACATCCGCCGACAGCACGGCGGTGACCTGGCGCAGGACGAGATCGAGGCGGGCATGGAGCAGAAGTCCAAGGAGTTCGCCGCGGCGGGCAACCGGGTCTATCTGCCGATCGCGGACTGAACCGAGCAGGTCACTGAAGTGACCCACGAGGTTCCGGACAGCGCGAATCTGTGGGTCTCCCAACAGCCGTTGGGGGACCCACAGCAGTGCTCGCCCGCGGCCCCGCTACTCCGGCTTGTGGTCGGGCCCGCCGAAGTCGGGGCTTGAGAAGTCCGGACTCGAGTAGCTCGGCCGTGGCCCCGCTGAGGGACCGCCGTCCGGGCTGCTGAACCCGGGCCGGTGGTAGCCCAGTTGAGGCATGCGGCTGCTCGGGTCCGCCGACGGCGTACGGGCCACTTGTGCGGCCCCCGGATCCGCGAGCGCCTCCCGCAGGAACGGCAGGACGCCGCGCTCCAGGAGTGCCTCGCCCCAGGCTTCCCTGGCGCGGGCCACCTCCTCGTTCCGTTCGCCGTGCGAGCCGGCCTGGAGCGAGGTCGAGCCGTTGCGCAGAGCGGTCAGGAGCAGCCCGATCGCAGCGACCAGGATGCCCCCTGCGGTGAGCGCGCCGAACAGCCATCCCGCGGTGAGCAGGGTGTCCGCGAAGGCGGGCTCGGGGTTGAGCATCTTCAGGATGTAGCCCACGAGCAGGAAGATCGCGGCGGCCGCCCCGGCGAGCACGGGTGCGAGCACCGCGACGACGGCGATCGCCCCCGCCCCCGCCCCTGTCTCGGCGGTGACCTCCCCCATCGTGGTGGCGAGACCGAGGCCGCCCGAGCCGGCTTCCGCCTCGCTCTGGCTGCTCCGTTCCCGTATCGATGGTGCGGCAGATCCGCTTTCGCGCAGTTTCTCGCGGACCTTCACATAGTGCGTGTACTCGGTCGTGGCAGCGGCGGTGATCAGCGCAGTGGCGTTCAGTGCCATGGTGCGCAGCTGCTCGGGATTGAGCCGCTCGCCCACTGCGGCGAGATCCGGACGGTTCGGTGCGGTGCGCAGCGCCTCATCGAGGATCCGCTCGAACTCGGGGCGGTCCTCATTGAGCAGGTGTGGAGCGCTGTTCATGTGCATCCCCCGATGCTCCGTAGGGCTTGGTGGCTCGCATGGGTACGAGCCGTCGGGCAGAAACGGAGGGGAGCCTGCTACGGATAAGCCGATGGTAGAGCCGTGACGGCACGCGGTGACAGGGGGTTTCCAGAAATAGGCCCCCTGGCCAGCGTGATCCTGTAGTGGAGCGCCTGCCCAGCGAACGCTCAGCTATCCAAGGGGAGTTGGCAGACCAGTAGCTTTCCGGCCATGGTCACTCCGCCGTCCATGGCGATGGCCAGTCCGCCTGCGTAGATGTGCGGTCCCTCGATGACGGGACCACCGCCGTCCGCATCGTCCTCGGAGCCGACGTCGCCCAGCAGATACGGGATGGGGCTGTGGCCATGGACGATGCGGTGGCCGCCGTACATGTCGAGGAGTTCGCGTACGGCCGCGGGGCCGGACTCGTCGCGGAACGCGAAGCGCTTGGTGAACTTCCGGAAGAGGTCCCAGCACTCGTCCGCGTCGTTGCGTGTGAGTGTCTCGCGGACGGTGTCGTTCACGGCCTCGATCGAGTCGCCGTAATCCAGATAGGCGGTGGTGTCGGAGTGCATCAGGAGATGCCCGTCCTCCGCCTCGATCGCGTCCAGACGGGCCATCCACTGCAGGTGATGGTCCTCCAGGCGCTCCATGTCGGTCTTCTGGCCGCCGTTGAGGAGCCAGGCGGCCTGGAACGTGGCGGTGCCCGCGCCCGAGTTGACCGGGGTGTCCCCGAACCGCTTGGCGCCGAGGAGGAGCAGCTCGTGGTTGCCCATCAGGGCCTTGCAGTAGCCGCCGGCGGCGGCCGCCTGGGCGGACAGGCGCATCACGAGGTCGATGACGCCGATGCCGTCGGGGCCGCGGTCGGTGAAGTCGCCGAGGAACCACAGCCGCGCGTTGCCCGCGGACCAGTCGCCTTCGGCGTCGATGAGGCCCTGCTCCTGGAGCGCCGCGAGCAGCTCCTCCAGATAGCCGTGCACATCGCCCACGACGTACAGCGGGCCGTGCTCGTCGGACGCCGGCGCCTGTGGAGGCTCGGGCATGGCCTGCACCTCCACTTGCACGGTGTCGCCGCGGTTGATGACGGGCAGGTCGCGCTGGGTGGGGGTGTAGCCGTTGTCCGGCACCCCGGGAACCTCCCCGGAGCCGCCAGGACCCGCCGCGCCCCCCGCACTTCCGTCGACCGGACCGGTCTCATGGACGTACGCCGGTACGCGGAAGTCGCGCAGCGTCGCCGTCCGCACATCGGGTCCCTGACCGGCCCCCTGAGTCATCGACCCCTCCACCACCATTGCGCCGCATCTGCACCGAGATCGGACTGCCTGGTCGCAGCGGCCCGCGGTGTCGTCCGCCCATCATAGGAATGCGGCTCGCGCTGTGTGGTGCACCAGGGGTGGTGAATCAGTGCTGAACCCCAGTTCACCGAGGTTTTCTCCCGAATTGGGTAGGGGTTTCCCCGTAGGTCATGACCGGGCTGTGCTGGTGGGCGCCGGGCAGTGCGGGCCGACAGGGTGTCTCTCCCCGCCGGCCGGCACCGTCAACCAGGTCCGGGCGAACGGGGTGGGCTGACCGTCGTACGCGGTGGACGTCGCTCGGACGAGGTGCGCACGATCAGCTCCGTCGGTATCACCTGCTCGACCGGGCGGCCCGAATCGAGCCCTTCGATGGCGTCGATGAGCAGCTGGACGACGGCCGTGCCGATGCGCCGCGGTTTCAGCGAGAGCGTGGTGATGGGCGGTTCGGTGGTGGCGTAGACCGTCGACTCGCTGCAGCACACGAGCAGCAGATCGTCAGGGACGCGCAGTCCGTACCGGCGGGCGGCCGCGAGGAGATCGGTGCCGTTCGGGTCGAACAGGCCGTAGACGGCGTCGGGCCGGTCGGGTCGGGCGAGCAGCCGGTCGGCCGCGACGGCGCCGGCGCATGGGTCGTGGGCCGGATAGGACTCGTAGACCGGGTCCTGTCCGACGCGCTCGCACCAGCGCAGATAGGCGGTCGTGGACAGATGGGTGTAGGTGTCGGTGGTGGTCCCGGTGAGCAGTCCGATCCGCCGGGCGCCGGCCGCCGCGAGGTGGTCGAGGATCTCCAGGACCGCCGCCTCGTGGTCGTTGTCGACCCAGGCGGTGACCGGCAGAGAGCCGGCCGGGCGGCCGTCGGAGACCACGGGTAGGCCCTGGCGCACCAGCTCGCTGACGACCGGGTCGTGGTCGGAAGGATCGACGACGACGGTGCCGTCGAGCGCGACGTTCGACCAGACGTCGACCGGGCTGCGCCGGGAGGTGGCGGGCAGGATGACAAGGGCGTAGCCGCGGGCCAGCGCGGCCGAGGTCGCGGCTCTGGCCATCTCCGCGAAGTACGCGAATTCGGTGAAGGTGAAAGGTTCATCCCCGTATGTCGTCACGGTCAGGCCGATGAGGCCCGACTTGCCGGTACGGAGCGTTCGGGCCGCCGCGGAGGGGCGATAGCCCAGCCGTTCGGCGACCTCGCGGACATGGCGTCGGGTGGCGTCCGGGAGGCGCCCCTTGCCGTTAAGAGCGTCGGAGACAGTCGTGATGGAGACACCGGCTGCGGCGGCGACGTCTCTGATGCCCGCTCGGCTCTGCCGGTTGCCCCGGCGGGCGGTCTCCGCTCGGCTCACCTGGTGGTTCCCTGCTGCTGTCATGGCGAGCCGATAGTAGGGCTCATGAGGGTGGGTAGTGCGGGCGCATATTCACTCGTTGACAGGCACGTTTCTGCATGGTGCTTACGGGTCAATGACCTTGGAATGCAAGGGAGTTGGCGGGATTCGGGGGAGTCGGTCCCTTGTCGTCGTGCACAGGCCTGCCAAATGGGCGATGTTTCGAAGAGGTCTCAACTCACCTTCACGGGTGATGCGCGCCACGGAGTGAGCCACCGGCGCGTGACGTGACGGGGAGCGCCCCCCCTCTTCGTGCGCCTTCGTACCTCGATGCCCTGAACCCATTCGCAGCGGGGCTGAATCCTCATAAGGTGAGCAGTATTGAAGTCAGGGTGTTCAGGTGTTCAGGTGTTCAAGAGGAGGACTGCGGTGAGCGAGACGAACCCGAGGCTGCGCGCCGAGCTGGAGGGTATCCCCACCTACAAGCCCGGCAAGCCTGCCGCGGCCGATGGTCCGGTGGCGTACAAGCTGTCCTCGAACGAGAATCCGTACCCGCCGCTCCCCGGTGTCATGGAGAGCGCGCTCGCCGCGGCCGGTTCCTTCAACCGGTACCCGGACATGGCGTGCACCGGCCTGATGAGTGAGATCGCCGACCGTTTCGGGGTGCCGGTGTCGCATGTGGCGACGGGCACCGGTTCCATCGGCGTCGCGCAGCAGCTGCTTCAGGCCACGTGCGGACCGGGTGACGAGGTCATCTACGCCTGGCGGTCCTTCGAGGCGTACCCGATCATCACGCAGGTGAGCGGGGCGAAGTCGGTGAAGGTACCGCTGACGGCGGACGAGGTGCACGACCTGGACGCGATGGCCGAGGCCATCACCGACCGGACGCGGCTGATCTTCGTCTGCAACCCGAACAACCCGACCGGCACGGTGGTGCGCCGGGCCGAGCTCGAGCGGTTCCTCGACCGGGTGCCGAGCGATGTCCTTGTCGTCCTGGACGAGGCGTACATCGAGTTCATCCGTGATGTCGAGGTGCCGAACGGTATCGAGCTCTACCGCGAGCGTCCGAACGTCGCCGTGCTGCGTACGTTCTCCAAGGCGTACGGCCTGGCCGGCCTCCGCGTCGGTTTCGCGATCGCCCATGAGCCGGTGGCGGCCGCGCTGCGCAAGACGGCGGTGCCCTTCGGGGTGAGCCAGGTCGCGCAGGACGCGGCGGTGGCCTCGCTGCGGGCCGAGGACGAACTGATGGGCCGGGTCGGCTCGTTGGTGTCCGAGCGCACGCGGGTGGTCGAGACGCTGCGGGCGCAGGGCTGGACGGTCGCCGAGACGCAGGCGAATTTCGTGTGGCTGCGGCTCGGGGAGCGCACCGCCGATTTCGCGGACGCCTGCGAGAAGGCCGGTGTGGTCGTGCGGCCGTTCGCCGGCGAGGGGATGCGGGCCACGATCGGGGAGACCGAGGCCAACGACATCTTCCTGCAGACGGCGGAGGCGTTCCGCAAGGAGCTCTGAGCCTGGGCGGCTTTTGGTGCAGCGCGGTCCGGTGCGGTCAGCCGGCGGTGAGCTCGACGCGGACGGGATCGCCGGAGCGGACGGTGGCCAGCAGTCGGGGGTCGCCGTCGATCCGGCCGAGGAGATTGCACGGGCTCGCGAGGCGGCACTCGTCGCCCCGCGAGATCGGGGTGGGTCCGTAGGGGAGGGCGATGGAGCCTCCCCTGCTCGAGCGAAGCCGAGAGCTTGGGGAAGCGTCGCCGTCGGTCCAGAAGGCGACCGTGCCGGGCTCGACGACCTGCTGGGCGCCGTGCTCGATCGGGACGCTCACGCCTGTGTCGAAGTAGACCTCCTCGCCCCAGGTGTGGGCGGTGGAGGTGAGCGGCAGGACCTTGCCCAGGGCCTGGGCGGTCGGGGTGTCCTCGATCGTCGCGGTCAGGTGGCCCGCGGGCCAGGAGATCCGTATCTGCATGGCGCGGATTCAACAATATGTTGAAGTCGTTGGGAAGGGCCCGGGGAACGCCCCCCGGGGCTTTCTTCGCGTTCCTGTCGATACGTCCCTGTGTACCGCCCGGTAAGGGACCCCCCCTACGGGGGCCGACAGGCGGTACGACATAATGCTTGTGAATGTGAACGCGTTCACAAGCGTGTCTCGTTCATCCCGGAACCAGTGGGATTAAAAGGGCAAACTGCCGATGTGACCACGGCACGTAAGGAGAAGTCGCGTGGACCTGGCTCTGGCGCCGGAAACACTGGCGCGCTGGCAGTTCGGCATCACCACCGTCTACCACTTCCTGTTCGTACCGCTCACGATCTCGCTGGCCGCCCTCACGGCGATCCTCGAGACCGCGTGGGTGCGCACGGGCAAGGAGCACTACCTCAGGGCCACCAAGTTCTGGGGGAAGCTGTTCCTCATCAACATCGCGATGGGTGTCGTCACCGGCATCGTCCAGGAGTTCCAGTTCGGCATGAACTGGTCCGACTACTCGCGCTTCGTCGGTGACATCTTCGGGGCCCCGCTGGCCTTCGAAGCCCTCATCGCCTTCTTCTTCGAGTCGACCTTCATCGGCCTGTGGATCTTCGGCTGGGACAAGCTCCCCAAGAAACTGCACTGCGCCACGATCTGGATCGTCTCCGTCGGGACCGTCCTGTCGGCGTACTTCATCATCGCCGCGAACGCCTTTATGCAGCACCCGGTCGGATACAAGATCGTGGAGCGGGACGGCACCAAGCGCGCGGAGCTCACCGACTTCGCGGCGGTGCTCTTCCAGGAGACGACGCTCGTCAACTTCTTCCACGTCATCTCGGCCGCCATCCTGGTCGGTGGCGCCTTCATGACCGGCATCGCGATCTTCCACCTCCGTAAGAAGCAGCACATCCGCACCATGCGGATGTCGATGCGACTCGGCCTGGTCACCGCGTTCGTCGGCACGCTGCTCACCGTCATCAGCGCCGACACCCTCGGCAAGGTCATGTACGAGCAGCAGCCGATGAAGATGTCGGCCGCCGAGGCCCTGTGGGAGACGGAGAAGCCGGCGCCGTTCTCGCTCTTCGCGTACGGCGATGTCGCCAAGGGCCACAACACGGTCGCCATCGAGATCCCCGGGATACTGTCCTTCCTCGCCAAGAACAACTTCAGCGCCGAGATCCCGGGCATCAACGACATCAACAAGGAGTCGCAGGAGAAGTTCGGGCCCGGCGACTACCGGCCCAACATCCCCACCACGTACTGGTCCTACCGCTGGATGATCGGCTTCGGCGGCGTCTCGATGGCCCTGTGCACCGCCGGCCTCTGGCTCACGCGCAAGAAGTTCTGGCTCGCTCCGGAGCACCGCACCGGCGAGGACGACATCCCCAAGCTGATGCTCACCAAGAACAAGCAGCTTGCGCCGAAGCTCGGCAAGTGGTGGTGGCTGCTCTCCCAGTGGACGCTGATCTTCCCGCTCATCGGCACCGCCTGGGGCTGGATCTTCACCGAGACGGGGCGTCAGCCCTGGGTGGTCTACGGAGTGCTGCGCACCAGGGACGCGGTCTCGCCGGGAGTCTCGCAGGGTGAGGTGCTCACCTCGCTGATCGTGTTCACCGCGGTCTACGCGATCCTCGCCGTGATCGAGGTGAAGCTGCTGCTCAAGTACGTCAAGCAGGGGCCGCCCGAGCTGACCGAGGCCGATCTCAACCCGCCGACCAAGATCGGCGGCCCGGGGTCGGGCAAGGACTCCGACGCAGATGACGACGCCGACCGGCCCATGGCCTTCTCGTACTGAAGGAGCTGATCGGACATGGAACTTCACGACGTCTGGTTCGTACTGATCGCCGTCCTGTGGATCGGCTACTTCTTCCTGGAGGGCTTTGACTTCGGGATCGGCATCCTGACCAAGCTGCTCGCCCGCGACCGGGTCGAGAAGCGGGTCCTGATCAACACCATCGGTCCCGTCTGGGACGGCAACGAGGTGTGGCTGCTCACGGCGGGCGGCGCGACCTTCGCCGCCTTCCCCGAGTGGTACGCGACGCTCTTCTCGGGCTTCTATCTGCCGCTGTTGATCATCCTTCTCTGCCTGATCGTGCGCGGTGTCGCCTTCGAGTACCGCGCCAAGCGGCCCGAGGAGAACTGGCAGCGCAACTGGGAGCACGCGATCTTCTGGACCTCGCTGGTCCCCGCGGTGCTGTGGGGTGTGGCCTTCGGCAACATCGTGCGCGGCGTGAAGATCGATGCCCACAAGGAGTACGTGGGCAACTTCTGGGACCTGCTCAACCCGTACGCGATCCTCGGCGGGCTCGTCACGCTGACGCTCTTCACCTTCCACGGCGCGGTGTTCGCCTCGCTCAAGACGGTGGGCGACATCCGGGTCCGGGCACGGAAGATGGCGCTGGGGCTCGGCCTGGTCACGGCCGTGCTCGCGCTCGGCTTCCTGACCTGGACGCAGGTGGACAAGGGTGACGGCAAGAGCCTGGTCGCGATGATCGTGGCCGTGGTCGCGCTGGTGGGTGCCATCGGGGCGATCAAGGTGGGGCGCGAGGGCTGGTCGTTCGCGCTCTCGGGCATCACGATCGCGGCCGCTGTCGCGATGCTCTTCCTGACGCTCTTCCCGAACGTCATGCCGTCGTCGCTGAACGAGGAGTGGAACCTCACGGTCACCAATGCCTCGTCGAGCCCGTACACCCTGAAGATCATGACCTGGTGCGCGGCGATCGCGACGCCGATCGTGCTGCTCTACCAGTCGTGGACCTACTGGGTGTTCCGCAAGCGGATCGGTACGCAGCACATCGCTGACGCCGCTCACTAGGTTCTGACGTCCCATGGTTTCCCGGAAGGTGTGTTTCACGTGAAACCGATCGACCCGCGTCTGCTCCGCTACGCCCGTGCCACCCGGTTCTTCCTGATCGCGGTGGTGGTCCTCGGTGTCGCCGGGGCGGGCCTGGTCGTGGCCCAGGCGATGCTCATCGCCGAGGTCGTCGTGGGCGCCTTCCAGCGAGGGCTCTCCGCGGGCGACTTGGGGACTCCGCTCGTCCTGCTCGCGGTGGTCGCGGCGGGACGGGCCCTCGTCTCCTGGCTGACCGAACTCGCGGCGCACCGGGCGAGCGCGGCGGTCAAGTCGGAGCTGCGGGGGCGGCTGCTCGAACGGGCCGGACAGCTGGGCCCGGGGTGGCTGACCGGGCATGGGGTCTCCCCTGCTCGAAGAGCTTGGGGAAGGGTCGGCTCGCTCGTCTCGTTGGCCACGCGCGGTGTGGACGCGCTCGACGACTACTTCTCGCGCTATCTGCCGCAGTTGGGGCTCGCGGTGGTCGTGCCGGTGGCGGTGCTCGCGAGGATCGTCACCGAGGACTGGGTGTCGGCGGCGATCATCGTCGTGACGCTGCCGCTGATCCCGGTCTTCATGATCCTGATCGGCTGGGCGACACAGAACCGGATGGACCGTCAGTGGCGGCTCCTCTCCCGCCTGTCGGGGCACTTCCTGGACGTGGTGGCGGGCCTGCCGACCCTGAAGGTGTTCGGGCGGGCCAAGGCGCAGGCCGAGTCGATCCGGCAGATCACAGGCGAGTACCGGCAGGCGACGATGCGCACGCTGCGCATCGCCTTCCTCTCGTCGTTCGCACTCGAACTCCTCGCGACGCTGTCGGTCGCCCTGGTCGCGGTGACCATCGGGATGCGGCTCGTCCATGGCGACATGGATCTGTACGTGGGGCTCGTCATCCTCGTCCTGGCGCCCGAGGCCTATCTGCCGTTGCGCCAGGTCGGTGCGCAGTACCACGCGGCGGCGGAGGGGCTCGCGGCCGCCGAGGAGATCTTCGAGGTGCTTGAGACTCCGGTGCGGGTCACGGGGGAGGCGGCGGCGCCTACGGGGACGCTGAGCGTGGAGGGCGTGACGGTCCGGTATCCGGGGCGGGCGTCGGACGCGGTCTCCGGGGTGTCGTTCGCGGTGGAGCCGGGCGAGACGGTGGCTCTGGTCGGGCCGAGCGGCGTGGGCAAGTCGACGCTGCTCGATGTCGTGCTTGGCTTTGTGGAACCCGCCGAGGGGCGGGTCCGGGTCGGCGGCGTGGATCTCGCGGACGTCTCGCCCGAGCGGTGGCGTGAGCGCATCGCCTGGGTTCCGCAGCGGCCTCATCTGTTCGCCGGGTCCATCGCGGAGAACGTACGGCTCGCGCGGCCGGACGCGGACGACTCTTCCTTGCGGGGCGCATTGCGGGCCGCGGGGGCGTGGGAGTTCGTGTCCGCGCTGCCGGGCGGGGTGGAGACCGTCCTCGGGGAGGACGGGTCGGGGCTTTCCGCGGGGCAGCGGCAGCGGCTTGCGCTGGCGCGGGCTTTCCTGGCCGATCGGCCTGTGGTGCTCCTTGACGAGCCGACCGCGGCTCTGGACGGGGAGACCGAGGAGGGGGTTGTCGAGGCGGTTCGGCGGTTGGCTGTCGGGCGGACGGTGCTGCTGGTGGTGCATCGGCCGGCGTTGCTCGGGGTTGCCGACCGGGTTGTACGGCTTGACGTCTCGGACATCGCGGCCGCCCGGGTGCCGGTGCAGGTGGGCGGGGCGGCCGACGGGCAAGGGGCTGCCGAAGACGCTGCTGGCGAACTGGTGGTGACGGGCGATCAGGTGGTGACGGGCGATCAGGCGGGGGCCTGGGGTGGCTCGCGCTCCGGGGGCCGGGTCCTGGCCCGGCTGCGGGGGATGGCGCAGCAGCGGAAGGGCAAGCTCGGGCTCGCCCTCCTGCTGGGCGCCTTCGCGATCGGCAGCTCCGTAGGGCTGATGGGCACCTCCGGGTGGCTGATCAGCCGGGCTTCGGAGCAGCCCCCGGTGATGTACCTGATGATCGCCGTGACGGCGACCCGCGCCTTCGGCATGGGGCGCGCCGTCTTCCGCTACGCCGAGCGCCTCGTCTCGCACGACGCCGTCCTGAGGATGCTGGCCGACACCCGTGTCGCCGTCTACCGGCGCCTGGAACGCCTCGCCCCCGCCGGGCTCAGGAACCGCCACCGCGGCGACCTCCTGTCCCGTCTCGTCGCGGACGTCGACGCCCTGCAGGACTACTGGCTGCGCTGGCTGCTCCCCGCGTCCGCAGCCGCCGTCGTGGGCGCCGGAGCCGTCGGCTTCACCGCCTGGCTGCTGCCGGAAGCGGGCGCCGTCCTCGCCGTCGGCCTGCTGCTCGCCGGCGTGGGCGTACCGCTGCTCTCCGGAGGCGTCGCCCGCCGCGCCGAGCGGAAGCTCGCTCCCGCGCGCGGGGTGCTCGCGACAAGGGTGGCCGATCTGCTCACCGGGACCGCCGAGTTGACGGTCGCGGGCGCGCTGCCCCGGCGTACCGCGGCGGCGAAGGAAGCCGACGCCGAGCTGACCCGGATCGCGTCACGGACCGCCACGGCGACTGCGCTCGGCGACGGACTCGGCGCGCTGGCGTCCGGGCTCACTGTGGCCGCCGCCGCCCTCGTCGGCGTACAGGCCGTGCACGACGGCCGGTTGAGCGGGGTCGCGCTCGCCGTCGTCGTCCTCACGCCGCTCGCCGCCTTCGAGGCGGTCATCGGGATGCCGCTCGCCGTGCAGTACCGCCAGCGCGTCAGGAAGAGCGCTGAGCGCGTCTACGAGGTCCTCGACGCCCCCGAACCCGTACCCGACCCCACCGAGCCGGCACAGCGCCCGAACACGCCCTTCCCGCTCCGTGTCGACGGACTGCACGCCCGCTACGAGGGGCAGGACCGGGACGCCATCGCGGGTGTCGGCCTGACGCTGGAGCAGGGGCGGCGGATCGCCGTGGTCGGCCCGTCCGGCTCCGGCAAGACGACGCTCGCCCAGGTCCTGCTGCGCTTCCTGGGGGCGACCGAGGGAACGTACACGCTGGGCGGCACCGAAGCGGCCGCCCTGGACGGTGACACCGTGCGCGAACTGGTCGGGCTCTGCGCCCAGGACGCGCACATCTTCGACAGCTCCGTACGCGAGAACCTGCTCATCGCCCGGAAGGACGCGAGCGACGCCCAGCTGCGCGACGCCCTGACGCGGGCCAGGCTCACGGAGTGGACCGACTCGCTGCCCGAAGGCCTCGACACCCTCGTCGGTGAGCACGGGGCGCGCCTCTCCGGAGGCCAGCGCCAGCGCATCGCCCTGGCCCGCGCGCTGCTCGCCGACTTCCCCGTCCTTGTCCTCGACGAGCCGGCCGAGCACCTCGACCTGCCGACCGCGGACGCCCTCACCGATGACCTCCTGGCCGCCACCGAGGGACGTACGACGCTGCTCATCACGCACCGTCTCGCCGGGCTCGACGCGGTGGACGAGGTGATCGTCCTCGACGCGGGCCGGATCGTGCAGCGCGGCGCGTACGCGGACCTCGTGGCGGTGGACGGGCCGCTGGCGCGCATGCGGGAGCGGGAGAGCGCGGCGGACCTGCTGCTGACCGCCGGGTAGGGCGGGACTCCGGTGCCGACCGGGCAGGGGCGTCAGCCCCGACTTTCCTCGCCAAATAGGACTAACTACTCTCAAGGCATGTCAGCCCCATCGGCCTCCGCCGCCTCACCGCCTCCCGACGGCACTCCGGACCCGATCGAGGCGGCGAAGCGGGCGACCCGCAGCCTCCAGGGGCTCTCCCCCGAGCTGACCGCGCGGGTGCCGCAGCTGCTCGAGGCGATGCGGTCGGTCGGCGCCGGGCTCGAACTGCACACCACGCTCGACCGCATCTGCGAGACGGCCGCCGAGCTCGCGGACGCCCGCTACGCGGCCATCGGCGTGGTCTCCGAGGACGGCAAGGGGCTCTCGGACTTCGTCCACACCGGCATCGACGAGGAGACGGCCGAACGGATCGGGCACCTCCCGGACGGACACAAGGGGCTGCTCGGCGCCCTCATCCACCAGCCCGAGACCCTCCGCCTCGCGGATCTCTCCGCCGACCCGCGCTCCTGCGGCTTCCCGGCGAACCATCCGCCGATGCGGACCTTCCTCGGCGTCCCCATCCGCGTCCAGGGCGAGATCTTCGGCAACCTCTATCTCACCGAGAAGCGGGACGGCGCCGAGTTCAACGAGTACGACGTGCACATGGTCCGCGTGCTCGCCACGGAGGCGGGCATCGCCATCGGCAACGCACGCCTCTACGAAGCCGCCATGCAGCGCGAGCGCTGGATCGACGGCTCCGTGGCCGTCACCACGGCGCTGCTCTCGGGCAGCGACGCGGAAGATGCCCTCTCCGTAGTGGCCGAACAAGCCCGGCATCTCGCCGACTCGGCCGCCGGGATCGTGCTCCTGCCCGAGGACGAGGGCGGCATGGAGATCGTCGCCGTCTCCTCGGACGAACCCCTGGCCGCGCTCGGCGTGGTCATCCCCGCGGAGAGCCGGATCATCACTGATCTCCTGGCAGGGGAGTCCGTGTTCGTCGACGACGCGGCCACGGACCCGCGCATCATGACCGACCTCGCCCGCGGCTATGGCCCCGTGATGATGCTGCCGCTGCAGAGCGACGGCCGGGTCATGGGGACGCTCGTGACGCCACGCGCGCGTGGCGCCCGCCCGTTCAGCGAGACCGAGCGGACGCTGGCCACTCAGTTCGCCTCGCAGGCCGCGCTCGCCCTGATGATGGCCGAGGCACAGCGCGACCGTGAACGGCTCGCCGTGTACGAGGACCGGGACCGCATCGCACGGGACCTGCACGACCTCGTCATCCAGCGCCTGTTCGCCACCGGAATGATGCTGGAGAGCGCCCAGCGCAGGTCCGTCGTGCCCGAGGTGCGGACCGGCGTGGGCAAGGCCGTCGACGAGCTCGACGTGACGATCCAGGAGATCCGTACGGCGATCTTCGCCTTGCAGCAGGGGCCCGCTGAGGCCCCTTCGGGGCTGCGCACACGTGTCCTGCGCGAGATCAACATGGCCGCCGTGCCGCTCGGCTTCAAGCCGTCGCACCACTTCGTGGGGCCCGTCGACACGGTGGTCGGCGAGCTCGCGGGCAAGAACCTCATCGCCGCGCTCCGGGAGGCGCTGTCCAACGCGTTCCGGCACGCGCGGGCCGACCGCATCGCCGTCGTCGTCGACGCGACGGTGATCCTGCCCGACGGGCAGCAGGGCGTACGTCTGACGGTCTCGGACGACGGCGTCGGCATCGCGCAGGGCGGCCGGCGCAGCGGCCTGAAGAACCTCAAGAGGCGTGCGGAGTCGCTGGGCGGCGACAGTTGGTACGGGCCGGGCATCGGTGAGGACGGCGGCGGTACGACGGTGGTGTGGCAGGCGCCGTACTGAATCGGTCTCTGAATCGGACTCTGCGGCGGATCTGCGGGGGACTTAATCGGCCTCTACGGGTGGGGCGTTACTGGGGCCGGCCTCTCTAGGCGGGGCGTTACTGGGACCGGCCTCTACAGGTGGGGTGTTCCTCGGACCGGCCTCTCCGTAGAGCCCTGTTCGGCCGTACGGCAGTGGGCCGTTCGGGGCACTGGGTGCCCCGGGTGTACGAGTTGAGCAGGACCGGGTGAGAGCGGCGGGACAACGATCCGTGACATGCGCCTGAGCCACCGCGGTTTTCACCCTCTCGTCACCGTGTCGCTACTGCTGTGCGCGCTCCTCGTCCCCACGCCGGCCTCTACCTCCGAAGGGCCGGGCGCCAGTGCCGAGGTGGCGAGGCTCTACGAAGAGGCGTCCGCGGCGACCGTGCACTACGAAGCGGGGCAGCGGGCCGCAGAGGTGCAGCGGGCCGAGGTCCGGAAACTGGACCGACTCCTCACGAAGGAGCAGCACGCCGTCGCGGCGCTGCACGGCGACCTCGGCCGGATGGCCAGCGCGCAGTACCGCACCGGTGGCGGACTCCCCCAGACAGCCCAACTGCTGCTCGCCGACAGCCCCGAGGAACTGATGCGAGGTCAGCGGGTTCTGTGGCAGGCGGATCTCGCGGTCAACAATGCCGTCATCAAGACCCAGCGGGCCGCCGCCAGACTCGCCGACGCCAAGCACGCGGCGGACCGGGCCAAGCGCACGCTCGAACGGCGCAACGCACATCTGGCGAAGCTGAAGCGCGGCATCGAGAGCAAGCTGGCGTCGGCGCAGTGGGCCCTTCAGGGCGAGGCCGACCGGTCCGTGGCCGCCGGGCAGTGCCGCGGTGCCGTACGCCTGGAGCAGCCGCACATCGTCGACACGCGCGCGTGGGTGCCGCCTGTGGAGACGTACGAACTCTCGGCGGGCTTCGGCAGCGCGGGCGCGCGCTGGGCGAGCCGGCACACGGGGCAGGACTTCGCGGTCGGCATCGGGGCACCGGTGCGGTCGGTCGGCGCGGGCCGGGTGGTGAAGGTGTCGTGCGGGGGCGCCTTCGGCATCGAGGTCGTGGTGGAGCACGAGGGCGGCTACTACACGCAGTACGCGCATCTGGCCGCCGCCACCGTCGACCAGGGGGAGCTGGTGGCGGCGGGGCAGTGGGTCGGGCAGGCGGGCACGACGGGCAACTCGACGGGGCCGCACCTCCACTTCGAGGTGCGGCTCACGCCGTATCTGGGGTCCGGGATCGATCCGGCTACGTGGCTGGCCGAGCGGGGGGTGCCGCTTTGACGTCGGGCGGCTCAGTCGCTCAGGCGCTGGGGGCGGTCCCACAGGATCGGTCAGCCGGCCAGCCGGTCAGCCGGTCCCGCAGGATCTGCTCGATGACGACCGCGACGCCGTCTTCGTTGTTGGCCACCGTGCGCCCCGACGCGGCGGCGATCACGTCCGGGTGCGCGTTGCCCATCGCGTACGAAGTGCCCGCCCAGGAGAGCATCTCGATGTCGTTCGGCATGTCCCCGAAGGCGACGACCTCAGCGGGCGCGATGCCGCGCTCGGCGCAGCACAGCTCCAGGGTGCTGGCCTTGGAGACGCCGGGGCCGCTGATCTCCAGGAGCGCGCTCGGGCTCGAGCGGGTGATCTCGACGCGGCCGTCCACGGCCGTGCGGGCCACGGCGAGGAACTCGTCGGGCGCGAGCTCGGCGTGGTAGGCGAGGACCTTCAGGACGGGCTGGTCCGCGGCGTCGGAGTCCTCCGCCAGAAGCTTCTCGGCGGGCGCGACGCTCTCCCCGGGCTCCAAGTGCAGGGGCGGATACGTCGGTTCGTGGTGCAGCCCGCCGGTGCGCTCGACCGCGAAGGACGTGCCGGGGGCCGCGTCGCGCAGGACGTGCACGACGTCGAGCGCGTCCTCGCGCCGCAGCTCCCGCAGCTTGACGAAGCGATGGCTGCCGGCGCCGCCGTGCAGATCGACGACGGCCGCGCCGTTGCCGCAGATGGCGAGGCCGTGGCCGTGGACGTGGTCGCTGACGACATCCATCCAGCGGGCCGGTCGGCCGGTCACGAAGAAGACCTCGATGCCGGCCTCCTCGGCGGCGGCGAGCGCGGCCACGGTGCGGTCCGAGACGGACTTGTCGTCGCGCAGCAGCGTGCCGTCCAGGTCCGTGGCGATCAGCCGTGCCGTGGGTCGGTGCGGGACGGAGGCGGCCGGGGTCCTGGGCCGTGGGGTAGCTGAGGTCACGCCACCGATTGTCCCGCATCTGAGTGCACGGGCGTGCGCTGGGGCGCACATTTGAGTGCGTTTACGCCCCTGGTGTGGCGCCGCCCAGCTGGACCAGGGCCTCCGTGGCGATCCGCTCGAAGAGCTTCTCGTCCGCCGCGAAGTCCGTCCCCGGCAGCGGCCAGTGCAGAACGATCTCGTTGAAGCCCAGCTCAGCGTGGTTGCCGGCGAAGTCGATGAACGCGTCGAAGGAGTCGAGAGGGCGATCCGGCGTGAAACCGGTGAGAAGGATCTTGTCGAGCTCGGCGACATCGCGGCCGATCGCCTCGCATGCGGCGCCGAGCTTCTCGGCCTGGCCGCGAATGGCTTGAAGTGACTGCTCCGGGGTGCCGTTCTCGAAGAGCTTCGGGTCGCCGGTGGTCACCCATGCCTGGCCGTGGCGCGCGGCCAGCTTCAGCCCGCGCGGACCGGTGGCGGCCACCGCGAAGGGCAGCCGGGGGCGCTGCACGCAGCCCGGGATGTTCCGCACCTCGGATGCCGAGTAGTACTCGCCGTCGTACGAAACGACGTCTTCTGTAAGAAGGCGGTCGAGCAGCGGAACGAACTCTCCGAAGTGGTCGGCCCGCTCGCGCGGCGTCCAGGGCTCCTCGCCGGTCTTGAGCAGCGAGGTGGCGTCGAAGCCGTTGCCGCCCGCGCCGATGCCGAGGGTGATCCGGCCGTCGGACACGTCGTCGAGGGTGATCAGGTCCTTGGCGAGGGTCACCGGATGCCGGAAGTTCGGCGAGGTGACCAGTGTGCCCAGGCGCAGCCGGTCGGTGGCGGCCGCGGCGGCGGTCAGGGTCGGCACCGCGCCGAACCAGGGCCCGTCGCGGAAGGTCCGCCAGGAGAGGTGGTCGTAGGTGTACGCGGTGTGGAAGCCCAGCTCCTCGGCCCGTTGCCAGCGCTCCTTGCCGCCTTCGTGCCAGCGGGTGACGGGCAGGATCACTGTGCTCAGACGCAAACTCATGTATCAGAGCGTATGCCCGGTCGGTACCGGTCGGGAAAGTGATCATTGCCGGTAGGGGAAGCGGTCAGTGCCGGACGGGAAGGATCAGTGCCGGTCGGGGAAGCGGAGATAGCCCGGTGGCACGGCGGCGGTGAGCCACACGCCGTTGGCGCTGACCTGGAAGGTGTGCCCGTCGCGGTGCATCGCCCCCGCGTCCACGGAGAGCACGACGGGGCGGCCGCGGCGGGCGCCGACCCGGGTGGCGGTCTCGCGGTCGGGCGAGAGATGCACGGCATGGCGGTTCATGGGCCGCAGGCCCTCGGCGCGGATCGCGGCGACATTGCGGGCCACGGTGCCGTGGAAGAGATACGCGGGCGGGGTCGCCGGCGGCAGTTTGAGGTCCACGTCGATCGAGTGGCCCTGGCTGGCGCGGATCCGGCCGTTCTCGACGGCGAAGCGCTGTTTGTCGTTGGCGGCCACCACATGGTCGAGCTCGGCGCGGGTGAAGCGGAAGCCGTGCCGTGCGGCCGCGGCGATGAGGGTGTCGATCTCCACCCACCCGCTCTCGTCGAGCGTCAGACCGATCCGCTCGGGCTGATGGCGCAGGTGTTTCGACAGGTATTTCGACACCTTCACGGTGCGTCGTTCGTCGGCGGGGGGTTCTCCAATCACCCGTTCAGAGTCGCGCACGGGCCGTTCCCCCCGCACTTGATTTTCGTCCACCGACTTTTCATCGGTGGATTTACGTCCACAGGTTTGATCCACAGCCAAGTCCAGTTATCCACAGGGGAATTGGCGATTCTGTGGACAACGCACAGCCTGTTTAGGTGCTTTGGGCAACAGATCCTGGATTGCTATGAGTTGCGGCAAGTGAGTCCAATGTCCTGGCCTGCAGCTCACGTTCGGTGGCCGCCGCGATGAACGCCGCGACGTTCTCCCGACCAACCAGGGCTTCCACAGCCCGGGTTGTCGACGCGGGCAGCGCTACGGGAAGCGCCTCATCCGTACGAGATGCGGGCATCCCCGATGTGAGGTGCTGCTGGAGGTGACGGGTGGCGAACAGGCGCATGGCTCGGGCCAGTTCGGCGTCGACCGACTGCTGCGCCAGCGGCCGCAGCCGGCGGACGAGCGAGGCCGCCTCCGCGGCATCTGCGTCGGTCGGCGGGTGGTGTCCGAGATAGCGCGCGAAGACATGCTCGGTGGTGAACTCGAGGAAACGGGAGGCTATGTGCTCCACCTGCCCCCTCAACTCCCGCAGATGCCCGGAGATTGCCAGAAGCGGAACTCCCGCCGCGTGCAACTCCACGGCCACGGCCAGCTCTTGAGGACTCGGAACCAAGTACTCGTCGTCCCGCCCCGGCATCGGCTCCAGCACGCCGAGCGCGACCGCGTCGGCGACCGCCGCGTCGTCCGGCTTGCCGCCGAACGCCGCGTCCAGCTCAGCCCGCGTGATCCGGTCGGCCTTCTCGTCCGTCCACGGACCGCCGACCTCCGCGGCCAGCCCCAGCACACCGCCGAGACCCCGGCCCGCGTCCCAGGCCTCAAGCAGCTCCTTGATGGAGGCCAGGGTGTAGCCGCGGTCGAGCAGATCGGCGATCTGCCTCAACCGCGCCAGATGCGCGTCGCCGTACACATTGGCCCGCCCGCGCCGCTCGGGCCGGGGGAGCAGCCCCCGGTCCTGGTAGGCGCGGATCGTGCGCACCGTGGCGCCGCTGTGATGTGCCAGGTCCTCGATGCGGTACTCCACCGGTCTGTGCCCGGTGGCGTGGTGCTCCACCAGTCTGTGCCCGGCGCCCGACTGCTCGTCCACGCTCCCCGCCCCTCCACGAACCCTTGTGCTAGGCGATGGCCGCCCTGCCGACGGCGGCCGCCGCGGCCCGCGCCGCGGGCGACTCGGCCAGATACTCCACGGCCCTGCGCAGGGAGCCCTCCTGCGAGGGATGGTACGACCGCCGCAGATAGCGGGGTATCGCCGCACCCAGCTCACGCCATGTGGGCAGCAGGCCCTTGCGCACCGCCCTGTTGTGCTCGGCCAGGGAGTAGCGCAGGCGTCCCGCGAGCTGCGGGTCGCGGCGCATCAGATAGGCCGTGCCCCAGACCCACAGGTAGAGCATCACGGGTGCCGTGACCGCCATGCCCGCGATACGACGGGCGTAGCGGGGCAGGCCCTCGCCGCCGCAGTGCTGGTACATGTCGAAGGCGACCGAGCGGTGCTCGACCTCCTCGGCGCCATGCCAGCGCAGCAGGTCCAGCATGACCTCGTCGGCGTCCGCGTGGTCCAGGCCCTCGGCGTGCAGCACCCAGTTGCCCAGGACTGCGGTGAACTGCTCGATCGCCGCGACGACCGACAGGCGGTAGCGCAGCCACTCCTGCGTCGGTATCGGCGCCCCGAGCGGCGGCTTCTCGCCGAGGATCTTCTCGAAGAGCAGGTCGACGAAGTTGGTGAACGCCGCGGTGTCGAGCCGCTGCGCCGCCAGGTGGTCGAGCACATGCGCGTGCTGCACGCTGTGCGTGGCCTCCTGGCCCATGAACCCTTTGACGTCCTTGAGCAGCACCGGATCGGTGACCAGGGGCAGGCCTTCCTTGAAGACCTTCACGAACCACCGCTCCCCCGCCGGCAGCAGCAGATGCAGCACGTTGATGACGTGGGTGGCGGTGGGCTCGTCCGGTATCCAGTGCAGCGGGGTCTCTTCCCAGTCGAAGGAGACCCGGCGCGGAACGATCGTGTAGTGCTCCTCGGTGTTCGTCTCGGCGTTCTTCTCCGTGCTCACAACGGTGGCTCCAATCGGGCTATCGCACGCAGGGCCTTGGGAGTGAAGCGGGACATGAGGTGGGCGCCGCGGGCCTCCGGGGTGACCGGGACCACCGCCTGGTTCTTGACGACCGCGCGCAGGACCGCGTCGGCGACCTTCTCCGGCGGGTAGTTGCGCAGGCCGTACAGCCGCGACGTCTTCTTCTGGCGGCGCTTCTCCTCGTCGGTGTCGACTCCGACGAAGCGGGACGTCGCCGTGATGTTCGTGTTCACGAAGCCCGGGCATATCGCGGAGACCCCGATGCCCTGGCCCGCGAGCTCGGCGCGCAGGCACTCGCTGAGCATGAGGACCGCCGCCTTGGACGTGCTGTAGGCGGGCAGCGCCTTCGACGGCTGGTACGCCGCCGCGGACGCGGTGTTCACGATGTGACCGCCCTGGCCGCGCTCGGCCATCTGCCTGCCGAAGAGCCGGCAGCCGTGGATCACGCCCCACAGATTGACGTCCAGGACCTTCTTCCAGTCCTCGGCGCTCGTGTCGAGGAACGAGCCGGAGAGGCCTATGCCCGCGTTGTTCACCAGGACGTCGACGATGCCGTACTCCCTGGCGACCTTCTCGGCGAGCTTCTCCATGGCCTGCTCGTCGCTGACGTCGACCGTCTCGCCCCAGGCCTGGGGGGCGCCGATCAGGCGGGACATCTCCGCCGTGCGCGCCGCGCTCTCCGCGTCCCGGTCTACGGCCACCACGCGCGCCCCCGCCTCGGCGAACGCGAAGGCGGTGGCCCGGCCGATGCCGCTGCCCGCGCCCGTGACCAGGACCAGCTGGCCGCCGAAACGATCGGCGTGCTTCCCCGTGGCCACACTGTCGTTGGCGGGCACGCCGTCCTCGTTGGTCGTCACGAACTCGCTGATCCAGCCTGCCAGTTGGTCGGGGCGGGTGCGCGGCACCCAGTGCTTGGCCGGCAGGCTGCGGCGGACCAACTGCGGGGCCCAGAGCTCCAGTTCGTCATAGAGCCGCTCCGAAAGAAAGATGTCCCCGGACGGCGTGATGAGCTGTACGGGCGCGTGCGCGTAGGCGTCCGCGCGGGGCCTGCGCAACCGGGCGCGGACGTTGTCCCGGTAGAGCCAGGCGCCGTGCGCGGCGTCCGAGGGCAGCGACGGCGTCGGATAGTCGCCCGCCGGGACCTTCTCCACGCGCTGGAGGATCTTCGGCCACTGCTTGCCGAGCGGCCCGCGCCAGGCCAGCTCGGGGAGCACCGGCGTGTGCAGCATGTACACGTACCAGGACTTGGCTCCCTGGCCGAGCAGTTGACCGACCTTGCGCGGAGTCGGCCGGGACATCCGCTTCTTGATCCAGTGCCCGAAGTGGTCGAGCGAGGGCCCCGACATGGAGGTGAAGGATGCGATCCGCCCCTCCGTGCGCCTGACCGTGACGAACTCCCAGGACTGCACCGAACCCCAGTCGTGCCCGACCAGGTGCACCGGCTTGTCCGGGCTCACCGCATCGGCGACGGCCAGGAAGTCGTCGGTCAGCTTCTCCAGGGTGAAGCCGCCGCGCAGCGGCTTCGGGGCCGTCGACCTGCCGTGTCCGCGTACGTCGTACAGGACGACATGGAAGCGGTCGGCGAGACGCTCGGCGACCTCCGACCACACCTCCTTGGAGTCCGGATAGCCGTGCACGAGCAGAACTGTGGGCTGCGTCGGGTCGCCGAGCTCGGCGACGCACAGCTCCACTCCGCCCGTACGCACCCAGCGCTCGCGCGCGCCGGTGAGTCCCTTGGCGACTCCGTTGGTGAATCCCCCCGCGCTCATGCGACGGCCCTTTCCTCGGCCCAGCGCCGCACATGCGGCAGATCGTCGTCCAGCCAGAAGGCGCTCTGCTCGGGGTCCTTGGAGTCGGTGACGACCAGGATCTCCTCGAACTTCGCGCCCGTACCCCGGAATCCGAGGTGCGGCTCGACCGCCCACAGTCCCTTCTGGGGCGGGTGGTCGGAGAATTTGTACGGCGACCAGAGCGGCGACCAGCCGTCCCGGTGGCCATGGATCGCGTCGCTCGCCAGGCCCTTGAGGGACTGGGTGCCGAAGCCGAAGACATGCGGCGTCAGGCGGCGCTCCTTCACCCGGTCGACCTTGTGCGCGATGACGCCGAAGGGATACGCGCGGTGGCGGTTGGCGTACCCCTGGCGGACCATGAGGCGGTCCACGTCCTCATAGATCTCGCGCAGCGGGCGGCGCTCGCGCACCTCGCGCAGGATCAGCTCGCGGTGCGCCTCGAGGTCCGCGAGCAGCTTGTCGTGCACGGGGTTGAGGCCGAGGCAGCCCGAGTAGCCGATATCCGCCGTATATCCCTTGTAGACCGGGGCCATGTCGAGGATGAAGGGCATCCCCGGCTCCAGCCTGCGGTTGGTGGGGAAGAACTGCAGCGGTATCCGGAAGTTCACGAACGCCGTGCGGTCCCCGAACCAGGCGAAGGGCAGGTGGAACCAGTCCCGCACGCCCCGCTCGCGCAGCCACTCACGCTGCATCCGCGCCGCCTCGCGCTCGGTCACCCCCGGCTTGAGCTGCGCCGCGACCGCCTCCGCGCATTCATACGCGAGGGTCTGCACTTCCCTGAACCCCCGCAGTTCCGCCGAGAGTTCGTCTGCCACTGCTGAGGTCATGCCACCGTCCGTCCCGTGTCCGGTCCACCCGTGTCCGGTCCATCGCCGTACGCGGTCGTAACTTGACACTGATGAATGTGACAATGCTCAGCGGCTGCGTCAATAGTTCTGCACAACCCTGCGGGACAGGTCCGGAAGATCCCCCAGGGGTCGACTTCCGGACGACCCTTACGGGCCCGTAATACTCGAGAGTGAGGGCAGGGCAAGCCCGTGGTCTGACGACTGGTGTGGTCTGCGCCACTACCGTCGAATGCGTGACTGTGATCGCGACCGAAAGCCTGAGCAAGCGGTTCCCGAGGGTGACCGCGCTTGACCGGCTCTCCATGGATATCGGGCCCGGTGTGACCGGACTCGTCGGAGCCAATGGAGCCGGCAAGTCCACACTGATCAAGATCCTGCTGGGTCTGTCCCCCGCCACGGAGGGCACGGCCGCCGTGCTCGGACTCGACGTCGCAACGCGCGGCGGCCAGATCCGTGAGCGCGTCGGCTACATGCCCGAGCACGACTGCCTGCCGCCCGACGTGTCGGCCACCGAGTTCGTCGTCCACATGGCGCGCATGTCGGGGCTGCCACCCGCCGCTGCCCGCGAGCGCACGGCGGACACCCTGCGGCACGTGGGTCTGTACGAGGAGCGCTACCGCCCCATCGGAGGCTATTCGACGGGCATGAAGCAGCGCGTGAAACTCGCGCAGGCGCTTGTGCACGACCCCGACCTGGTCTTCCTGGACGAGCCGACCAACGGCCTCGATCCCGTGGGCCGTGACGAGATGCTGGGCCTCATCCGCCGGGTCCACACGGACTTCGGCATCTCCGTCCTGGTCACCTCGCACCTCCTCGGCGAGCTGGAGCGCACCTGTGACCACGTCGTCGTCATCGACGGCGGCAAGCTGCTGCGCTCAAGCTCGACCACCGACTTCACCCAGACCACCACGACGCTGGCCGTCGAGGTGACGGACACCGACGAACACCCGGACGGCACCAGCGCGTTGCGCGAGGCACTGAAGGGACGCGGGGTCGCCACCCACGAGGGCGGCACCCTCCCCGGCGCCGGGCACACCGTGCTGCTCGAAGCGGAGAGCGAGGAGACGTACGACCTGGTGCGCGACCTCGTCGCGGACCTCGGCCTCGGCCTCGTCCGGATGGAACAGCGCAGGCACCACATCGCGGAGGTCTTCCACTCCGGTCAGTCCGATCGAGCCGATGACGCCGAGCACGCCGATCACGAAGCAGAGGGGAAGGAGGCGGTCCGCCATGGCGGTTGAGCAGACCCCGGCACGCGCCGGTGAACAGACCCGGATCCACAACATCGGGTATCGCAACTACGACGGTCCGCGCCTTGGCCGCGCCTACGCCACCCGCTCGCTCTTCTCACAGAGCCTGCGCGGCGCGTACGGCCTGGGCCGCTCCGCCAAGTCCAAGGTCCTCCCCATGATCCTCTTCGCGGTGATGTGCGTCCCCGCAGCGATCATGGTGGCGGTCGCCGTGACCACGAAGGCGAACGACCTCCCCCTCGACTACACGCGCTACGCGATCGTGCTGCAAGCCGTCATCAGCCTCTACCTGGCGGCCCAGGCCCCGCAGACCGTCTCCCGCGACCTGCGCTTCAAGACCGTTCCGCTCTACTTCTCCCGGCCCATCGAGCACAGTGACTACGTACGCGCCAAGTTCGCGGCGATGGCATCGGCCCTCTTCATCCTCACGGCCGCCCCGCTGCTCGTGCTCTACGTAGGGGCGCTGCTCGCCAAGCTCGACTTCGCGGACCAGACGAAGGGCTTCGGCCAGGGACTCGTCTCCGTGGCGCTGCTCTCGCTCCTCTTCGCCGGCATCGCCCTGGTCATCTCGGCGATCACCCCCCGCCGCGGCTTCGGGATCGCCGCCGTCATCGCCGTACTGACCATCTCCTACGGAGCGGTGTCCACGGTCCAGGCGATCGCCTACGAACAGGGCAGCACCGACGCCATCGCCTGGCTCGGTCTCTTCTCGCCGATCACGCTCATCGACGGCGTACAGACCGCCTTCCTCGGCGCGACCTCCGCCTTCCCCGGAGGGGAAGGCCCCTCGTCCGGCACGGGCGTGGTCTACGTGATCGTCGTCCTCGCCCTCATCGCGGGCTGCTACGGCGCGATGATGCGCCGCTACCGGAAGGTCGGACTGTGAGCACCATCAACATCGATCACACCTCACGCTGGTTCGGCAACGTGGTGGCGGTCAACGACATCACGATGAACGTGGGCCCCGGCGTCACCGGCCTCCTCGGGCCGAATGGCGCGGGCAAGTCCACCCTCATCAACATGATGGGCGGCTTCCTCGCCCCCTCCACGGGCAGCGTCACGCTCGACGCCAAGCCGATCTGGCGCAACGAACAGATCTACAAGGACATCGGCATCGTCCCCGAGCGCGAGGCGATGTACGACTTCCTCACGGGCCGTGAATTCGTCGTCGCCAACGCCGAGTTGCACGGCCTGGACGAGCGCGCCGCCCACCGGGCGCTCGCCACGGTGGAGATGGAGTACGCGCAGGACCGCAAGATCTCGACGTACAGCAAGGGCATGCGCCAGCGCGTGAAGATGGCATCCGCCCTCGTCCACGAGCCGTCCGTGCTGCTGCTCGACGAGCCGTTCAACGGCATGGACCCGCGCCAGCGCATGCAGCTGATGGACCTCCTTCGGCGCATGGGGGACGAGGGCCGCACGGTCCTGTTCTCGTCGCACATCCTCGAAGAGGTCGAGCAACTGGCCTCGCACATCGAGGTGATTGTGGCCGGACGGCACGCGGCGAGCGGCGACTTCCGCAAGATCCGCCGCCTGATGACGGACCGCCCGCACCGCTACCTGGTCCGTTCCAGCGACGACCGCACCCTGGCCGCCGCACTGATCGCCGACCCGTCGACCGCCGGCATCGAAGTCGACCTCAAGGAAGGCGCGTTGCGCATCCAGGCCGTCGACTTCGGCCGCTTCACCGCCCTGTTGCCACGCATCGCCCGCGATCACGACATCCGGCTCCTCACGGTCTCGCCCTCGGACGAGTCCCTCGAGTCGGTCTTCTCCTATCTCGTCGCGGCCTGAAGGGAGCCACCGTGTACGACCCCACTGTCGCCCGGCTCACCTACCGGGCCCTGCTCGGCCGCCGCCGGGCTCTGATCCTCTTCGCCCTGCCCGTGCTGCTGATCGTGATCGCCGCGGCGGTCCGCGGGTTCAGCGGCGCCGACGACCAGGTCGCCGTCGACCTCCTGGGCGGTTTCGCGCTCGCCACGATGGTGCCGATCATCGGCGTCATCGCCGGCACCGGCGCGATCGGTCCCGAGATCGACGACGGCTCCGTCGTGTACCTCCTGTCCAAGCCGGTCAAGCGGCCGACGATCATCTTCACGAAGCTGATCGTCGCCATCGCCGTGACCATGGCCTTCTCCGCGATCCCCACCTTCATCGCGGGCATGATCCTGAACGGCAACGGCCAGCAGATCGCCGTGGCCTACACCATCGCGGCCCTGGTCGCCTCCATCGCGTACGCCGCGATCTTCCTGCTCCTCGGCACGATCACCCGGCACGCGGTGGTCTTCGGCCTGGTCTACGCCCTCGTCTGGGAGGCCCTCTTCGGGTCGCTGGTCTCCGGGGCGCGCACGCTCAGCGTCCAGCAGTGGTCCCTCGCCGTCGCACAGCGGACCGCGGAGGGCGATCTGGTCACCTCGGACGTCGGCCTGCCCGTCGCCACGGTCCTCCTCGTCGGCGTCACAGTGCTCGCCACCTGGTACGCGGGACAGAAGCTGCGCTCGCTGACGCTGGCCGGGGAGGAGTAGCCGCCCCGGCTCGGTCTTGACGGCGTCTTCACCCTCCTGCCAGGACACTGGTGGGAGGGTGCGCTGCTTCCAGGGAGGTGCCGTGATGGCATCGGAGCCTTCAAAGGAACCTTCGGAGAAGACTTCGGAGGACTGGGACGAGATCGTCCTGGACGAGGACTTCATACGTTCCGCGGGGACCGCGGAGCCGTCGGCGCGGGCCCGGATGCTCAGCGCGCGATGGCGTCAGAGCGGCGCTCCCGAGCCGCACCCGTGGCGCTCCGACGAGCCGCCCGCGGGGTGGCTCTTCAGCCGCGCGCGGCGGCGGTGGCGTCGGCGGCGCCGCTAGGGCGGATTAATTCGGTGGCGGTGAACTTCCGGCGCGGGCAGAGTAGTTGATGTCACCGCGCCACAGCCTGGCGCTCACCTTCTGGGAGAGGAGCCGACGTGTCCATCAGCAGTAGTCCGTCGAGTTCCCGGCAGGGCAGCCCGCGGCAGGCTTCGGAGTAGTTACTCACTCCGTAGAGCCCCGCCCACGGGGGAGATGCCCGGGGCGGCCGCTTCGAGCGCGCACTTCGCTGCGCGGGCCGCCCACCCGGAGGATTGGCCGAGTGGTAAGGCAGCGGCTTGCTAAGCCGTCGTCAGGGCTGACACCCTGCGCGCGTTCGATCCGCGCATCCTCCGCCAGACGTCGCACTGGGCTTGGGCCGTGTTTTCGGCGCCCGGCAGCGTGCCGCTGTCCATCACCGGCTTCGCCGGCTGAAATGGCTGAACGCTCAGCCCAGCATCCGTTCCAGCACCGCCGCGATTCCGTCGTCCTCGTTGGACGCCGTCACCTCGTCCGCCACCGCCTTGAGTTCCTCGTGGGCGTTGGCCATGGCTACGCCATGTGCTGACCAGCCGAACATCGGGATGTCGTTGGGCATGTCACCGAAGGCGATCGTGTCCGCGGCCTTCACGCCCAGGCGGCGGGCCGCCAGGGAGAGGCCGGTCGCCTTGGAGAGGCCGAGCGGGAGCAGCTCGACGATGCCCTCGCCGGCCATCGTCACGCCGACCAGACCGCCGGCCACCTCCCGCGCCACCGCCGCGAGCGCGTCATCGCTCAGGCCCGGATGCTGGACGTACACCTTGTTCAAAGGAGCCGCCCACAGCTCGGCGACATCGGTGAACGGGACGGCGGGCAGCGGGCCGTCCTGGACCGCGTACCCGGGACCGACGATCACTTCGCCGTCGAGGCCGTCACGGCTCGCGGCCAGTGCCAGCGGGCCGATCTCCGCCTCTATCTTGGCGAGCGCGATGCCCGCAAGCTGCCGGTCGAGCGTGACCGACGTCAGCAGGCGGTGCTCGCCCGCGTGGTAGACCTGCGCGCCCTGCCCGCAGACCGCCAGGCCCTCATAGCCCAGTTCGTCGAGGATGTGCCGGGTCCAGGGCACGGCACGGCCGGTGACGATGATGTGCGCGGCGCCCGCCGCGGTGGCCGCGGTGAGCGCGTCGCGCGTACGCGCCGAGACCGTGTCGTCGGAGCGCAGGAGCGTTCCGTCGAGGTCGGTCGCGACGAGCTTGTACGGGAAGGACGGGACGTCAGGAGCAGGGTGGCTCACTTGTTGATGGGCTCCAGGATCTCTCGTCCCCCCAGGTACGGACGCAGCACCTCGGGCACCCACACGGAACCGTCGGCCTGCTGGTGATTCTCCAGGATGGCGACGATGGTGCGCGGGACGGCGCAGAGCGTGCCGTTCAGCGTCGAGAGCGGCTGCACCTTCTTGCCGTCGCGGACCCGGATCGAGAGGCGGCGGGCCTGGAAGCCGTCGCAGTTCGAGGCGGAGGTCAGCTCGCGGTACTTGCCCTGGGTGGGGATCCACGCCTCGCAGTCGTACTTGCGCGACGCCGAGGAGCCGAGGTCACCGGTGGCCACATCGATCACCTGGAAGGGCAGGCCGAGGCCGGTCAGCCACTGCTTCTCCCACTCCAGGAGCCGCTTGTGCTCGTTCTCCGCGTCCGCCGGGTCGACGTACGAGAACATCTCGACCTTGTCGAACTGGTGCACGCGGAAGATGCCGCGGGTGTCCTTGCCGTATGTGCCGGCCTCGCGGCGGTAGCAGGGCGAGAAGCCCGCGTACCGCAGGGGCAGCTTGTCGGCGTCGATGATCTCGTCCATGTGGTACGCCGCGAGCGGGACCTCGGAGGTGCCGACCAGGTAGTAGTCGTCCTTCTCCAGGTGGTACACGTTCTCGGCGGCCTGGCCGAGGAAGCCCGTGCCCTCCATGGCGCGCGGGCGGACCAGCGAGGGCGTCAGCATCGGGATGAACCCGGCCTCCGTCGCCTGCGCGATCGCCGCGTTGACCAGGGCCAGCTCGAGCAGCGCGCCGACACCCGTCAGGTAGTAGAAGCGCGATCCGGAGACCTTCGCGCCGCGCTCGACGTCGATGGCGCCGAGCGCCTCGCCGAGCTCCAGGTGGTCCTTCGGCTCGAAGCCCTCGGCCGCGAAGTCGCGCGGGGTGCCGATGGTGTCGAGGACGACGAAGTCCTCTTCGCCGCCGACCGGGACGTCCGGGTGAACGATGTTGCCCAGCTGCTTGAGGAGGTGCTTGGTCTCCTCGTCGGCCTCGTCCTGGGCGGCGTCGGCCGCCTTGACGGCGGCGGAGAGCTCGCCGGCCTTCTTCAGGAGCTCGGCCTTCTCGTCACCCGAGGCCTTGGGGATCAGCTTGCCGAGCGCCTTCTGCTCGGAACGGAGCTCGTCGAAGCGGAGCCCGGACGACCTGCGCCGCTCGTCGGCGGAGAGCAGGGCGTCGACGAGCGCGACGTCCTCTCCACGGGCGCGCTGGGAGGCGCGAACACGGTCGGGGTCCTCACGGAGCAGGCGAAGGTCAATCACCCCACAAGGCTACCGGTGCCCGCTTCCGGCCCACGACTCGATATTCCTCTATGTGTTGTTATGTCCCATTTGCCGGAGTGTGAATTCCGGAGAGAGGCGCGGCTGGAATGGTTCGCCATGGGGCGACAAGTGTCGATCGGGTGCCGGTAGGGCGCCGGTCAATAAAAAGGGCGTCATTCCCCGAAACGGGGCAGAGGAGGCGCACCGCCTTGACTCGATCTCCTTGTGGGAAGCGGGACTTGAGGGTGCCGTTGTCCACAGGAATGGGCGCTCCGGAAAAGTTATCCACAGGGTGTGCGAAAGATCTGTGGATGCCGGAAGTGATCATTCCGAAAGCCGCATGTGCGACGAAGGATTCCCGTCCCAAACCATCTTCACACCCACTTTCGAGTGGAAATGGTTCGCTCCAAAGAGTTGATCAAAGGAAAAGGGTGGACGAGGGGTGACGTGCTCGGCTGTGGATGGACTTGTGGGGTGTAGGGCGATTTGTCGACCATGTCATGGATCGTTGTCGACTTGTCCCCAGGTCGAGAACCCGGCCTGTGGATAACTTTGTGGACAACGTAAATCTGCAGGTAAGACCGGACGGGAACGGAGGGACGGTCCGGTCAGAACCGGCCGTCCTGGCACTGCGTCAGCCAGTCCGACGCCGCCAGGAACTCGCTGTCGGACGTACCGGGCCGCAGCGTGCGTACGTCGTCGGGCGCGACCCCCGCACGCGGGTACGAGCCGAGGAAGCGCACCTGCGGGCAGATCCGCTTCAGGCCCATCAGGGCCTCGCCCACGCGGCGGTCCGTGATGTGTCCCTCGGCGTCCACGGAGAAGCAGTAGTTGCCGATGCCCTGCCCGGTCGGCCGCGACTCGATCCGCATCAGGTTGACCCCGCGCACGGCGAACTCCTGGAGCAGTTCGAGCAGGGCGCCCGGGTGGTCGTCGCCGAGCCAGATGACCACCGACGTCTTGTCCGCGCCGGTCGGCGCCGCGGGGCGGGCAGGGCGGCCGACCAGGACGAACCGGGTCTCGGCGTTCGCCGCGTCGTGGATCTCGCTGACCAGCGGCTGAAGGCCGTACGTCGCCGCCGCGAACTCGCCCGCGAAGGCCGCGTCGAAGCGTCCCTCCTGGACCAGGCGGGCGCCGTCCGCGTTCGAGGCCGCCGACTCCCACAGGGCGTCCGGCAGGTTCGCGGCGAGCCAGTTGCGGACCTGGGGCTGGGCCACGGGGTGGCCGGTCACCGTCTTGATGTCCTTGATCTGCGTGCCGGGCCGCACGAGCAGCGCGAAGGCGATCGGCAGGACGACCTCGCGGTAGATCATCAGCGGCTCGCCCTTGGCGAGCTCGTCGACGGTGGTCGTGACGCCGCCCTCGACGGAGTTCTCGATCGGCACCAGCGCTGCCGCCGCGTCGCCGTTGCGGACCGCGTCCAGCGCGGCCGGCACGGACACCATCGGGACGAGCTCCCGGGTGGCAGCTTCCGGGAGCGTGCGGAGGGCGGCCTCGGTGAAGGTGCCCTCGGGGCCCAGATAGGTGTAGCGCATCGCCGACATACCGTCACCCTAATGGGCTGCACGTGGCGCGGCTCACGCGTCTCACGGAGCGGCACCCGTCCCACGTACGAGAAACCGCACAAGTCCCACGTACGAGAAACCTGCACAAGGGGCAGGCCTACGCCTCCAGCAGTCGCTGCCCCACGTACTCGCCCTTCGCGGCCCCGCCCGGCACCGCGTAGAGCCCGCTCGACTCGTGCCGGATGAACTCCGAGAGCGCGTCCCCCCGGTCGAGTTTCCGCTGCACCGGTACGAAACCGCGGAGCGGATCGGCCTGCCAGCAGATGAACAGGAGCCCGGCGTCCGGCTCCCCGTCCTTGCCGAAGCCGTCGTGGTACGAGAAGGGGCGGCGCAGCATGGCGGCGCCGCCGTTCTGGTCGGGCCGCGTGATGCGGGCATGCGCGTTGAGGGCGATGACGTACTCGTCGTCCGCGCCGGCCTTATCCAGCTTCGGCTCGGTCGTCTCCGTGCCGCCCGTCAGCGGTGAGCCGTCGGACTTGTGCCGCCCGATGACCGCCTCCTGATGCTTCAGGCCCAGCTTCTCCCAGTCGTCGAGGAGCATCCGGATGCGGCGTACGACGGCGTAGGAACCGCCGGCCATCCACGCGGGGTCCCCGTCGCCCGGCACATAGATCCGCTGGTCGAAGTCCTTCTCGGACGGCTTCGGGTTGTTCGTGCCGTCGATCTGGCCCATCAGGTTGCGGGTCGTCATGGGCTGCGCGGTCGCGCCGGGCGAGCGGTTGAAGCCGTCCATCTGCCAGCGGATCCGGGCCGCGTCGCCCGCGTCCTTCTGGACGGCGCGCAGGGCGTGGAAGGCGACGAGCGCGTCGTTCGCGCCGATCTGCACCCACAGGTCGCCGTCGCTGCGGGCCTTGTCGAGACGGTCGGATGAGAAGTCCGGCAGCGGGTCGAGCGCGGCCGGGCGCTGCTTCTCCAGGCCGGTGCGCCCGAAGAAGCTGCGGCCGAAGCCGAAGGTGACCGTCAGGGACGAGGGGCCCGCGTCCCGTGCGACATCCGTGTCGTCGCTCGCGGCGGCCTCGCCAGCCATCAGCCGCTCGGCCGTCGCCGACCAGCGGCGCAGCAGGGCCGCCGCCTCTTTGCGGCCCGCGCCCGCCTTCAGGTCGAAGGCGACGAGGTGGCCGCGGGACTGGTTGGGCGTCGTGATTCCTGACTGATGTTTCCCGTGAAACATGACCTCGTCCGTGCCCAGCGACGTCAACGCCGCCGCCCGGGACGGGCTGTCCGACGGCGCCGCGGCATATCCGGCCGCGCCGCCCGCCGCCCCGAGCGCGAGGCCGGTGGCGCCCGCGGTGCCGAGCAGCCGCCGCCGCGAGATGGTGCGGTGGTTCTCGACGCGGTCCGCCTCGCGGGTCGTCTCGTTGTCCGCCATGGTCGTTCAGCCGATCTGCGCGTTCTTGTTCACGGTCACTTGATCGATGTCGGAGGTCCGCACGGTCACCGCGACCTTCCACTTCCCGGCCATCGGGAGCTGGACGCCGGTCGCGGTCCAGTGTCCGGTGGCGATGCGGTCGGGGGCGACCGGCAGCGGGCCGAGGTCCTTCGACTTGAGGGTGAAGGAGACCTTCACCTCCGGGACGTCGAAGGCGCTGCCGTTGGGCCGCTTCACGTAGAGGTGGAAGTCATTGCTGCCGGTGCGGCCGGGGTCGAGGTCGAGTCGGACCGTGCCCTTGCCGTCTTCGGCGCCCGTGTCGAAGGGGATGGTGATGATGAGCGGCCCGGACCGCTGGGCGGCCTCGGCGGCCGTCTTCGAGGCGGCGGCTTCCTCCTCCGTGCGCCCGGGCTCGGTGGAGGTGAGGACCGTCGTCACGGCGAGCAGGACGACGGCGACGCCCGCCTCGGCGAGCACGGAGCGGCGCAGGCCCGATCGGAGCGGGTCGGCGTCGCGGATCCGCTTCTCGCGGGCGGTGTTCATGGCGGCCTGCTGGCGGGCGAGCTGAGCGGCGCGCTGCGAGTCCTTGGCCTCCTTGGCGGGGGCCTTCGGCGCGTTCTTGGAAGACGACGCGTTCTTGGAAGACGAGGCGTCGGACGACGGGCTGTCGGAAGCCGTGCCCTCCGTAGACGGCTCCTCCAAAGACGTGTCCTCCGTAGACGGCGCCTTCGAGGACGAGCTCTCCGTAGACGGCGCCTTAGAAGAGGAGCCCTTAGCGGAGGCGGCCCCCTTCGAAGACGAGCCCTCCGAAGAGGCGGCCTCGGAAGAAGCTCCCTTGGACCCCGCCCCAGAGTCACCGGCACCCCCGGCAGGCACCGTCACCGGCTTCCTCCGCGCCCGCTGTTCGACCACCGCGGCGGCCGCCGCCTCGGGCGCCATCCCGCCCGCAGTGCCCGCGATGCGCGCCGTCCAGCGGCGCGAGATCCAGGCGATGCCGACAAGGACGACGACCAGGCCGATCTTGACGAGGAGCAGCTGTCCGTACGACGTACCGGTGAGGGCCGACCACGAACCGACCTGCCGCCAGGACTGGTAGAGCCCGGTCGCGGCCAGGGCGACGACGCTGCAGAACGCCACGCGCGAGAAGCGCCGCACCGCCCCGGAGTCCATCGACGGCGCGAAGTAGAGGGCGACGACCAGGGCCGCGAGCCCGCCGAGCCAGGCGGCGACGGCGAGCAGATGGACGACGTCCACGGGCATCGCGATGCCCGCCTGGATTCCGGTCGACGCGTGCTCGGCCATGGCCCAGGTCGCGGCGAGCCCGATGGCGACGACCGTGCCGCCGATCCCGAGCCCGAAGGCGAGATCCTTGCGCTCCTTGGGGTCGGTTCGCTTTTCGTACGCACCGAAGAGCACGGCGATGAAGAGGGCGGCCGCGGCGAGCAGCAGCAGCCGGGAGACCAGCGCGGCGCCCGTCTTCGTCTGGAGCACATCGCCGAGCTTGGCCATGTCGAAGGCGTCGGCGATCTTCCCCGACCCGGTGTAGGGCGCGCGGAGCAGCAGCATCACGAGGGTCGAAGCGGTGAGCGTGAGCCAGCCGGACACCACCAGGCGCTGCACGGGCCGCACCCCGGCGCCGCGCGGCCAGCAGCCGAGCACGAACGCCGCCCCGCCGACGACGAGGATGAATCCGGCGTACGAGAGGTAGCGCGCGAAGCCGTAGAGGCCGCCGACGAATCCGCCGCCCACCTCCTGGTCCGGCAGCGCGACCTTCGTGTCGGACGGCGCGCCCACGGAGAAGGTGAACGCCCCGGAGATGGGGTGGCTGTCGGCGGAGACGACTTGGTAGGCGACGGTGAAGGTGCCGTCGGGCAGCCCCTTGTGCAGCTTCACGCCGTACGTGTTGGACCCGAAGTCACTGGTCTTGCCCGAGTCGACGCGCTTGCCGGACGGGTCGAGCACCCGCACCGAGCCGTCGGACATGGCGACGTTCTCGGAGAAGGTCAGCGTCACCCGGTCCGGCGCCTTGTCGACCACCGCTCCCTGCTTGGGGTCGCTGCCCGTCAGCGCGGCGTGCGCGGAGACGGGCGTCGCCGCGGCCAGCAGGGCGCCGAGGAAGAGGGCGACGACGAGCAGGAGCCGCCCGGCACCGGGAGTGATCCCGAGCCGGGAGACAGCTCCGGAGTGGGCTCCGAAGCGGGGAGCGATGGTCCGCATCAACGATCAGTCCCTCAGTGCGCCGAGTGCTTGCCGTGCTCGGGGTTGTACGTTGCGGCCTTCACCGGAACCTCAACCTCGATCGGATCCGACTTCTCGAAGCGCAACAGCACGGCGATCTTCTCGCCCGGCTTCGGCTTGTGGTTGAGCTTCTCGAACATGAGGTGGTTGCCGCCCCGGGCGAAGTCCAGTTCGCCGTCGGCCGGTACGTCGAACGACTTCTGCTCCCGCATCGCGCTGTTCTTGGTGCTGTGCAGCGTGACCTTCTTCGCGAAGGAGCTGGTCACCGAGACGAGCTTGTCGGCGCCGCCCTTGTTCGTGAGGGTGAAGAAGCCGGAGGCCATGGTGTCCATGACGGGCTCGGGGATGTAGGCCCCGCTGACCTTGAGCTCGGGCTTGTCCGATGTCGACACCGATGCCTTGCCGGCGGACGAGTCCGAGCAGCCCGCGAGGGTGAGCCCCGCCGTCAGCGCTATGGCACCGGCGAGGAGGGCACGGCGGTTTGCGGGGGTCTTCACGGGGTCTCTCCCTTGATGAGCTTGGGGAGGTCCTTGACGTAGTCGTCCACGGAGGCGTCCTCGCCGTACAGGACGTATCCCGCGTCGGTCTTCGGGGAGAACGCGATGACCTGCGTGCCGTGCATCGAGACGATCTTGCCCTTCTCCTTCTTGGAGGGCTCGATGCTGATGCCGAGGGTGCGGGCGCTGGCCTGGATGGTGTCGAAGTCACCGCTCAGGCCGATGAAGTCGGTGTCCTGGGCCTTGAGCCACTTGCCGAGGGCGGCGGGGGTGTCCCGTTCGGGGTCGGTGGTGACGAAGACGACCTGGAGCTTGTCCTGCTCCGCCTTGGGCAGCTTCTTCTTGGCGACGGCGATGTTGTTCATCGTCAGCGGGCAGACGTCGGGGCAGTTGGTGTAGCCGAAGTAGACGAGCGTCGGCTTGCCCTTGGTCTGCGCGCGCAGGTCGTACTTCTTGCCGTGGGTGTCCGTGAGGACCATGTCCGGCTTCTCGAACGGCTTGTCGAGGACGGTCGCGGCCTTGTCGCCGTCGGACTCGACGGAGACGTCCGCGACGGGCTTCTTGCCGTCGTCACCGCCGCCGCAGGCGGAGAGGGTGAGGGCGGCCGCGGCCAGCATGGCGGCGGCGAGCAGCTTCTTCTTGCGCATACGAAAATGTCCCAGATGTGAGGAGGCCCGGCCGCACCGGGGCGCTGGAGCGCCCGCGGTGCGGTCCGATGGGTTGGCTCAGCTGTTGGCGCGCCGGCGGCCGGCGAGCACTCCGAAGGCCACGCCCGCGGCGCCGACGACGATGCCGACGATGCCGAGGACGCGGGCGGTCGAGTCGCTGCTGTCGGCGGACGCCGTCTCGCTCTTGTCGGCCGGCTTGGCGTCTTCCTTGGCGTCGTCGTGCGATGCGGCGGCGCCGTGGCCGTCCTCGGACGCGGCGACCAGCGCGAGGGTCGGCGCCGGGTGCTCCGGCTCCTCCTGGCCCTTCTGCTGGGGCTCGATCCAGCGGACGACTTCCTTGTTGTCGTACGTCTGGACGGCCTTGAAGACGAGTTCGTCCGCGTCCTCGGGCAGCGCGCCGATGGAGAGCGGGAACTTCTGGAAGGTGCCCGGCTCGACGCCCTTGCCGTCAGCGGTCCAGGTGACCTTGGAGACGGCCTCGTCGATCTTCTCGCCGTGCATCTCCAGGGGCTTGTCGAGCTTCGTCTTGGTGACCTTCGCGGTCCAGCCGGGGACGGGCTGCGTCATGACGGACGCGAGCGGGTGGTCCATCGGGAAGGAGATCTCGAGCTTGTTCGTCGAGGCGTCGTCCATCTCGTTCGGCACCTTGAAGTTGACCGTGGCGTACCCGCCCTTGGCGGCCTCGCCCTCGGCGGTGACGCTGACGTGCGCGAAGGCGGGGACGGAGAGCAGCAGGACGGCGGTGGCGGCGACGCCACCGACGACGGAGACGCGGGAAGCCTTCACGGAGGACAGAGCAGACAGAGCAGACATGGCGGAACACTCCACTTTCGGCAGCGGTGATCAGTCGGGGAGGGGCGCGCGGCGACGAACCGAGCGGGCACGCGCGCGTGGGGGCCACCGGCCGCGATGCGCTTCTCCGTAGTACTGCGTTGGAGCGAGTACGAGGGTGGAGTGCGTCGCGTCAGGCGGCGAGTACGAGTGCGGCGGCCGTCGGCGGGCCGCGCCTGATCACCGTGTGCTGCAGCGCAGTGGTGTGCGGCTTCGGCGGTACGAGATGTCCGGTGCGCGGGGTCAGGGGACCCGTCTCGGGCGCCCCGGGAAGGCCTGCCCGCAGGGCGCGCACAAGAGCGAGGGCCCCGCGCAGGGAACGTACGAGCGCTCCTTCGGCGACTCCATGCGCCCCGTCCGCCGAGAGCCGGACGAGCCGGAGCAGCGCGACGTCGCCGCGGCGCAGCAGCCATCCGGCGGCGACCGCGGCGAGCACGTGCCCGAGCAGCATGGGCAGCGAGGGAAGCAGCGACATCGAGTCCATCGCGGTGCCCGCGGTGGCTCCGGTGCCGTGGTGCGGGGAGTGGACGGTGCCCTGCACACCGGCGTTCGCCAGGATCCGCTGGGCCTCGGCGGGGCTGAGCGTCGCCGCGCCCGCACCGCACACGAGCCGCGCGGCCCGCTCCACCAGGGAGGCGTCGGCGGACTGCGGCACGGCGCCGCCGTGCTGGCCGACCGCGAACAGCGCGTGCAGGCCCACCTGGCCCGCGGCGAGCGCGGCGGCGATGCCGGGCAGCGAACGCTCACGCCCGGCCAGTGGCGCCGCGACGGCGAGAACGGCGAGGAAGCCCGCCCCGAGCGTCCACAGCGGGACGCTCGCGCAGGAAGCGAGCACATGGCCCCCGGCGGACAGCACGACGCAGAGCACGGCGAACACCGCGGCTCTCAGCAGCAGTACGTCGAATCCGGCGCGCGCTTCGCGCTGGTGGGGGGCAGTCATGGCCGGGCCATCATCGCACTGGGCCCACCGGCCGCACACGGCAGGTCCACAAGCTCCCGGGGATGCCGTTCGGCACCGTTCGGTTCCGATGAATGGTCATGAGAGGGGAAATGCGCACCTTTGGGTGACCCGGCTACACCGTTGCGCGAGGTCCGCGCGTCGGCCGTATGGGCGGCATCACTTCAACTACGCGCTTATTGACGGGCGCTTGCGGCAATACGTATCGGTATGTCGAGCCGCGGCCAGGAGGCTGGAGCATGAGCATGTGGTGGTCTCTCCATTTGCGGCGCGAAGCTGCGAGCGTCCCGCTGGCCCGTCGACTGCTGATCGGCACGATGGAGACCGCGGGGGTGGATCCGGACGTCTCCTACGACCTGTCGGTGGCTCTCAGCGAGGCCTGTGCCAACGCGGTGGAGCACGGCGGGGCGCCGGCCACCGGGGGGCAGGCCGGGGCGTACCGGGTCACGGCGTATCTGGACGGCGAGAAGTGCCGTATCGAAGTGGCCGATTCCGGCCCGGGGTTCGTCCCCGTCACGCTGCCCGCCTCCGAGACGGCCGAGCACGGCCGGGGGCTGTGCCTCATCCAGGAGCTGGCCGATCATGTGCACTTCGGCAACAAGCCGGGACGAGGCGGCGCGGTGATCAGCTTCGACAAGATCCTCAAATGGCGCGAGGACACGCCACTGGTGACTGCCTGAGGCTTCCTCACCGCCTGCCGCTTCCGGGATCAGCCGGGCGGCAGCGCCCTGCACAGTGCCTCAAGTGCCGCGCCGTACGCGTGCTCCGGAGGCGTCGAGTAGCCGACCACCAGCCCGTCCGGAGCAGGCATCGTGGCGTCCGGGTGGCGGAAAGCGGCGAGGCCGTCCAGCGCGAGGCCCTGCCAGGCGGCCGCCTTGGTCGTGGACTGTTCGGTGCCCGGCGGCAGCCGCAGGACGGCGTGCAGGCCCGCGGCGACGCCGGTCGGGCTGATGTGCGGGGCATGCGCGGCCAGGGCGTCGACGAGCTGGTCGCGGCGCCGCCGGTAGCGCTGACGCATCCGGCGGATGTGGCGGTCGTAGTGGCCCGACTCGATGAGGTCGGCGAGGGTCAGCTGGTCGATCACACTGGCCCACGCCTCCCGTTCCCCCTTGGCCGCGAGTACGTCGTCGATGAGGTGTTCGGGCAGCACCAGCCACCCCAGACGCACCCCTGGAGAGAGGCTCTTGCTGACCGAGCCCATGTAGATGACGCGTTCGGAATCCAAACCCTGTACGGCGCCCACCGGCTCCCGGTCGTAGCGGAACTCGCCGTCGTAGTCGTCCTCCAGGACGAGGCCGTCCTGGGTGCGCGCCCAGTCGATGACCGCCGTGCGCCGGGTCGGGTGCAGCGGGCCGCCGGTGGGGAACTGGTGAGCGGGCGTGAGCAGCACTCCACGGATGCGCTGTCCCTCGGCCAGTTCGTCGATCCGGGCGCCCTGTTCGTCGAGGCCGAGCGGGACCGTGCGGACGCCCGCGGTCTCCAGGATCGAGCGGTGGAAGCCGAGGCCGTACGACTCCAGGGCCAGCCGCCCTCGCAGCACGCCGCCTCTTCCGGCGCCGAACAACAGCCGCAGGGCATGCGCGAACCCGGAGCACACCACGATCCGCTCCGGATCGGTGCGCACCCCACGCGCGCGCCCCAGATACTCGGCGAGCGCCCGGCGCAGCTCCACGCGCCCCTGAGGGTCACCGGGCCCGAAGGCCTCGTTCGGCGCCGAGTTGAGGGCGCGCCGGGCCGCGGCGAGCCACGCGGCGCGCGGGAAGGAAGCGGCGTCCGGTTGGCCCTGGCGCAGGTTGTACGTCGGCATGGCGGGCCGCGCGGGCGCCCGCTTGGGGACGCGGGCCCGCTGGGGCGGCGCCGCCCGGTCGGCCACCTGCGTACCGGAACCCTGCCGCGCGGTCAGCCAGCCCTCGGCGACGAGCTCGGCGTAGGCGTCGGCGACGGTGTTGCGGGCGATGCCCAGATCGGCTGCGAGGGAGCGGTAGGGCGGGAGCCGGGTCCCCGGAGCGAGCCGTCCCTCGCGCACGGCGTCCCGCAGGGCGCGGATGAGGACGGCGCGGCGGCCCCCTGCCCCGGAGAGCTCCAGGTGCAGATCGCTGCCGAGACGCTCCGCCAAATTGACCCATGGTTCTGGCATAGAAATGCACCCTACCCAAGGTCTATCTGCCCCGTAGATTCATGGTCATGACGAACAACGAGAACGCCGCGCAGACCCTGACCCGCATCAACTTCGCCAAGGCCGCCCCGAAGGCCTTCAAGGCCCTCATCGGCTTCGACGCCGCTGCGCGCGACGGTCTCGACCCGGCCCTGGTCGAGCTGATCCAGATCCGCGCCTCGCTCCTGAACGGCTGCGCGTACTGCCTCCACATGCACACCTCCGACGCCCGCAAGGCGGGCGAGGACGAGGCGCGCCTGCACATGGTCGGCGTATGGCGCGAGGCCCGGAACTTCTTCACGGAGAAGGAGCAGGCGGCGCTCGCCCTCACCGAGTCCGTCACGCTCGTCGACCGGGGCGGTGTCCCGGACGACGTCTACGCCCGCGCGGCCGAGCACTTCGAAGCGGAGGAGCTGGCCCGCGTGCTGGCGCTGATCTTCACCATCAACACCTGGAACCGCATCGCCCTGAGCACCGCCAAGGTCGCGGGCGAGGACGAGCGCTGAGCACCTCCCCCCCCCCGGGGGGCAACGCGAAGGGGCCGGGCACCCCGCAGGATGCCCGGCCCCTTCTTAAGAAGACGCTCGGTTTGAGAAGCGGACCCTCAGCCCTTGAGCTCGGCCATCCACGCCTCGACGTCGTCGGCACGCCGCGGCAGCGCCGCGGACAGGTTCGTGTTGCCGTCCGCCGTCACAAGAATGTCGTCCTCGATCCGCACGCCGATGCCGCGGTACTCCTCCGGCACCGTCAGGTCGTCCGCCTGGAAGTACAGGCCGGGCTCGACGGTCAGGCACATGCCGGGCTCAAGGACGCCGTCCACGTACGTCTCGCGGCGCGCGACCGCACAGTCGTGGACGTCCATGCCGAGCATGTGACCGGTGCCGTGCAGCGTCCAGCGACGCTGCAGCCCCAGCTCCAGGACCCGCTCGACCGGACCCTCCACCAGGCCCCACTCGACGAGCTTCTCGGCGAGCACGCGCTGCGCGGCGTCGTGGAAGTCGCGGTACTTGCCACCGGGCTTGACCGCCGCGATGCCGGCCTCCTGAGCCTCGTACACGGCGTCGTAGATCTTCCGCTGCAGCTCGTTGAAGCGGCCGTTGATCGGCAGCGTCCGCGTCACGTCGGCCGTGTAGTACGTGTGCGTCTCCACGCCCGCGTCGAGCAGCAGCAGCTCTCCGGAGCGCACCGCCCCGTCGTTGCGCACCCAGTGCAGCGTGGTGGCGTGCGGGCCCGCGGCGCAGATCGAGCCGTAGCCGATGTCGTTGCCGTCGACGCGGGCGCGCAGGAAGAACGTGCCCTCGATGTAGCGCTCGCTGGTCGCCTCGGCCTTGTCCAGGACGCGGACGACGTCCTCGAAGCCGCGGGCCGTCGCGTCGCACGCCTTCTGCAGCTCGCCGACCTCGAACTCGTCCTTGACCAGACGGGCCTCGGAGAGGAAGACGCGCAGCTCTTCGTCCCGCTCGGCGGTGACCTTGTCGGTCAGCGCGGCCTCGATGCCGGCGTCGTAGCCGCGGACGACCCGGACGGAACCGGTCGCCTCGCGCAGCGCCCCGGCGAGCTCACGCACGTCGGACGCCGGGATGCCGTACAGCGTCTCGGCCTCGGTGAGGGAGTGCCGGCGGCCGACCCACAGCTCGCCCTGGCCGTCCAGCCAGAACTCGCCGTTCTCACGGTTGGAGCGCGGCAGCAGGTAGATGGTGGCCTCGTGGCCGCTGGTCCCGTCCGCGAAGTCCGTGGGCTCCAGGACGAGGACGCCGTCCTCGGTCTGGTTGCCGGTCAGGTACGCGTATTCGACGGAGGCGCGGAAGGCGTACTCCGTGTCGTTCGAACGGGTCTTCAAATTGCCCGCGGGGACGACGAGCCGCTCGCCCGGGAAGCGCGCGGAGAGCGCGGCGCGGCGGGCCGCGGTGTGTGCGGCCTGGGCGATCGGCTGCAGATCGTGCAGCTCTGTGTCGGCCCAGCCGGACTTCATGTTCTCGGCGAGCTCGTCGGAGACGCCCGGATACAGGCCGTTCTTGCGCTGCTTGATCGGCTCTTCTTCGGACTCGATCTCCAGGGTTTCCGGGGTCTCCGGGTACTCCGGAATGAGCTCCTCCGACACGATCTGCCTCCTATGTACGACACTGGGCCCCCTCCATCGTACGGGCGTACGGAAGGGGGCCCAGGGCCGGAAGGCCTGTTACATGCCGTATTGCGCGGGTCACGGTGACCCGGTCCGGGCGTCACTCGAACCGGGCCGCCAGGAGGACCACGTCCTCGTCGCTCTCGATGGCGTCGAGCCCGTCCGGCAGGACGGTCCGCAGCACATGGTCGACGAGCGCGTCCGGGTCGTCGCGGACGGATCTCGGCACGCTCGCGGCGGCCGAGTGCAGCCGCGCGAAGGCCCGGTCCATCGGGTCCCCGGTGCGGTGCAACAGCCCATCCGTATAAAGAAGCACCGTTTCTCCGCGCTCCGGCTGGATCTCCACGCTCGGCGCCTCCCAGCACGCCAGCATCCCGAGCGGCGCCGAGAGCGAGGTCTCCACGAACTCCGTGCGCCGCTCGCCGATCACGAGCGGCGGGCTGTGCCCGGCCCCGGCCAGGACGATCTTGCGCAGGGCCGGCTCGCAGAACGCGAAGAGGGCTGTCGCCGACCGGGCGGGTTCGGTAAGACGCAGCAGCAGCTCCAGATCGGACAGTACGGCGACGGGGTCCTCGCCCTCCATCACGGCGTACGCCCGCAAGGAAGCCCGCAGCCGCCCCATCGCGGCGACGGCGCTTGGCCCGGACCCGGTGACGGACCCGACCGCGAGGCCGAGCGCGGCGTCGGGCAGCGGCAGCGCGTCGAACCAGTCGCCGCCTCCGCGCGCGCTGGTGCGGTGCCGGGCGGCGAGCTGCACCCCGGCGACCCGCGGCAGCCGCGAGGGAAGCAGCTCCTCGCGCAGCGTGGCCTCCGTGGTGCGGGCCCGGTCGAGCTCGATCAGCCGCGCCAGGTGCTCGGCGGCGTGCCGTGCGTAGAGGCCGATGAGGTGGCGCTGGCGCTCGACGGGCGCCGCGGGCTCGTCGTACAGCCAGACCGCGGCGCCGACCAGGCCCGCGGCCTCGGTGGTCAGGGGCAGCGCGTAGCTGGCGGCGTAGCCGAGCCGGGTGGCGACCTCGCGGTGCCGGGGGTCGAGGCCGTCGTCGGCGAGCAGGTCGGCGTCGACGATCCCGGTCTGAGTGCCGGGCGGCGCGGGCGGTGCGTCGAGCAGCCGACCGAAGGGGGTGGCGCCGCGGGGCACCGTCTCGATGTGGCCGAGGTCGGCGCGGGCCAGGCCGAGGCCGACCGTGGTGTCGGGGCCGAGGCCGTCGGACGGCTCCAGGACGACGAGGCCGCGGCGGGCGCCGACCAGGGCCGCGCCGGCCCGCAGGAACTCCTGCAGCGCCTCGTCGAGGGTGGCCGTGCGGCCCAGGCGTTCGGTGAGTTCGTGCAGTGTCGTCAGATCGGAGACCCAGCCCGCGAGCCGGTCCTGGATCATGACGGTCGGTGCGGCCGAGGCGCTGTGGGCGTGCGGGACAGGCGCGACAGTGTGGGCTGGTGGCGGAACAGTTGAATCGATTCCGGCCACTTTCGGGAGGTGCGGGGCGTTCATGGCTGACGGCTTTCCGGCCGGTGCGTATTGCTCAATAGCATCGCAAACCCCCATGTCATTCTGCGCCGCTAGCAATGTTCTCCACATCTACACGCACTGGAGAGGGGATGTCCAGCATTGTCCAGCTGGGATTCCTGGTGTCCGTGGGAATTCTGTGGCGTTCTGGCGATCTTGGTAACTTGGCTCAAAAGTGCCTGAGGCGACGGCATATTGCGGTCGACTGACATTGTTCAACAAGGGGTACCTCCCAGCCCTCAGGCACGGGAGGCGCGTCACAGCGGCCGTGTTGGGTACGTACTCGGTGATGACCAGGGGCAGTTGAGATCCGCCCGGAACCTGGCGACGGACCCGGGCGTCTTAACTCACGACGACCGTGCCCCATCCTCCCGTGGGGGAGGCGGCGAGTAATACGCGGGACAGCAATCGCCAGGCACCGCCACCCCACGCCACGTTAACGCTCGGCCCATAGGGGTTCCCCATGCCGCAGGCTGGGGTGTGATGCGCCAGTTGTACGCACAGCGAAGTGATCCACACATGGTGTGATGTGGCCCGCCGTGTTCCTCGGCGTGTAAACGGAAAGGAACGAGCGCTCATGCGCGAGATCCTCGGAAGGCGACGCAGGCTCCTGTCCAGGCTCATTGGGCTCACCGGCAGGAAGCCTGACCAGAGTCCCGGTCTGATCGGCGCGGCCCTGACCTTCGCGACGGCATGGAAATGGCCGGTGCTGCCAGGTGTCGGTCTCGACCGGCAGGACGGCACCCGCTGCGCCTGCCCCGACCCCGACTGCACGGTGCCAGGAGCGCATCCCCTCGACCCCGGCCTGCTGGCCGCGACCACCGACGCGCGCATGGTGCGCTGGTGGTGGACGAACCGCCCGGCCGCGCCCATCGTGCTCGCCACCGGCGCCGGCGCCCCGTGCGCCGTCAGCCTTCCCGCGCTCGCGGGCGCGCGCGCCCTGGCCGCGCTCGACGAGGCGGGCATCAGGCTCGGCCCGGTCGTGGCGACCCCGGCCCGGCTCTTCCTGCTCGTCGCGCCCTACTCCATGGAGCAGTTGGGCGAGCTGCTGTACGCCAAGGACTGGGTGCCCGGCTCTCTGCGCTTCCACGGAGAGGGCGGATATCTCGCGCTGCCGCCCTCCGGGACGGGACAGGGGCCGGTGCGCTGGGAGCGGGCCCCGCTGCCCGGCTCCGCGGCGCCGTGGGTGCCTGATGTCGAGGCCGTGGTGGACGCCGTGGTGGACGCGCTCACTCGTACGGGTGTGAGCGCGCCCGAGTTGTAGGGGAAATGGGCGCGCGGCGAGCCGTGCGCCCATCAATCGTCGTTAATGTCAGGGCCCATGAACCCCCGCCTGATCGCGCTCGTGGGCGTAGTGGCCATCACGGTTCTCCTGCCGTTCGCCGGCGCGTCCGCGGTGCCCGTGGGCGACGGCGACGCCGGCGCCGGGCAAGCGGAGCGGCCGACGGATCCGGCGCCGAGTCCTGACGCGAAACAGCCCTCCAAGGAGCGGCCGTCTTCGAACCAGTCCGCTCCGGAGAGGCCGAATTCGAACCAGTCCGCCACGGAGGAGCCGTCGCTCCTCTCGGGGCTCGGACTCAGCGGCACCGCGCGGTGCGGCCCCGAGCTGACCTCTTCGGAGGGCATCGAGGCCCAGACCTGCGTCCTGACCCAGGGGGGCGACACCTGGGCGCGCACGTACTACCGCAACGCGACTGGTGATGAGCTCAGCGCCGTACTGACTGTTATGGCCCCGGGCGGCCGCACCGTGCAGATGCATTGCGCGGTGAGCGCGGAGGACGAGCCAGGCGCGTGCGAGACGCCACGTGAGCGCACTGCGGGGAATGCCGCGGCGTATTCGGCGGTGGCGGAGTTCGCTGACGGGAGTGGCGGGCCGTTGCTCCTGCGCTCGGGGAGCAACTCGGCGCGGCCGAAGGGCAGTTGAGACCGCAGGTCAGACCCGATACGGGGCCGGACAGTGACTGTCTCTTTTAAACAACACC
>NZ_JBHYIG010000027.1:0-4511 GCF_042740015.1 Streptomyces sp. NPDC059037 | reverse complement strand
CTGCGTTCGGGTATAAACTCGGCGCGGCAGAAGGGAAGTTGACCCCGCATTTAAGACCCTTTACGTGGCCGTACATGCAAGCGCCCGGTTTCTGGCGCCGGGGGATGCACCAGCAACCGGGCTACCTGAACGGTAACAAGAGATCTGCTCTTGGCAAATTCGATCTCGGTTATCCGGACAGGGATTTACCTGCGACGACGGGGAGTTGTGACAGGAGTCACCCATTCCCCTCCGACTGACTGGTGGGTCAGCTCAAGGTCACCTGGCGGTTGGTGAGGCCCCCGCGAGCCCTGCGCTCCTCCGGGGTCAGCGGGGCGTCCGTGGCGAGCGCCGCGGCCAGCCGCTCGGCGAACTCGGCGGCGGGCTTCTCGATGTCGTCCGCGCCCATCCCGGTCGGCAGATCCCACACCGGCACGGTCAGACCGTGCGCCCGGAAGGAGCCGACGAGACGGGTTCCCTCACCGAGGCTCGACGTGCCGGCCGCGTGCAGCCGGGCGAGCGCGTCCAGGAGCTGCTCCTCGGGGTGCGGCATGACCCAGCGCAGGTGGTTCTTCTCCGGGGTCTCGCACCAGTAGGCGGATTCCACGCCGGAGAGCCTCACGGTCGGGATGGCGGCGGCGTTCGCCCGCTCCAGGGACGCGGAGACCTCCGTGGAGGCGTTCTCCGAATCCGGCACCCAGAACTCGAAGCCCTCGTGCACGACCGGCTCGAAGGCGCCGTCGGGGTCGAGGATGTCCTGCAGGCGCGGTCCGTCCGCGGGCGCGCGGCGGGACTGCACCGGCGAGCCCGGGGCGGCGGCGAGCGCCCGCTGGAGGGTGTCGGCGAGGTCGCGGCTGATGTCGCCGGACGCGGTGTCGTTCTGCAGGCCGAGCAGGACCGAGCCGTCGTCGCGGCGCAGGGCGGGCCAGGCCATCGGCAGGACCGTCGCCAGCGAGACGGAGGGGACTCCGTCGGGCAGCCCGTCCTTGAGCGGCAGTTCGACGGTCGCCGCGGGGACGAGCTCGCGCAGCGCCACCCAGTCGCCCTCACCGGCCAGGCCCTCGAAGGGGCGGTGCACCAGCTCGGTCACCGCGTGCGCGGCGGCCCGGCCGTGACAGGCCTTGTAACGGCGGCCCGAACCGCAGGGGCAGGGTTCGCGGGCGCCGACGACGGGGACCTCTCCGTCCTTCAGCTGCGGCTGCTGCTTGCCCTTGGTCTGAGGGCGCTTCTTGGCCATCTTGGGTGTCTCCCGGATGCGGCTCTCTTGCGTGGCTCTTCGTACGTCTTGGGCGTACGGGCGCGAGCCTAGCCGCTCACCCAGGAGGCGTCGGGAACACACCGGAACGGCTGTCGGGCGAGGGGCCGTCAGTCGAGATCGTCGAACGGGTCCGCGTACGCGAGGTCGGGTATCGCGGCGGCCGACGGGGCCGCGACGCGCGTAGCGAAATCCTCATGGCGGTGCCCGGCATGTACGACGACCCACACCGTGACCTCGCCATGGGTGTCGTCGCGCACGCCCCAGGCATCCGCGAGAGCCGTGATGATGTTGAGCCCGCGGCCGCCGTGCGCGGTGACCGAGGGGGTGGCCGGAACGGGGCGGGTCGGTCCGCCGCCGTCCGTCACCTCGACCGTCAGCCGGCCCGCCGCGTCCACGCGCCAGGCGGCCCGGACATCACCGTCGCCGACCAGCCCCTGGCCCAGCGGCCTGCCATGCCGGCAGGCATTGCTGAGCAGTTCCGAAAGGATCAGTACGGCATCGTCGATGACCGAATCCGACACCCCGCTCCTGCGCAATTGCTCGCGCATCCGGTGTCTCGCTTCTCCCACGCCCGCCGGGCCATGGGGTACGGCCATGCTCGACGACGCGGGCACCTCCCGTGCCACCACCAACGCCACCCCCGAGACCTCCTTCGCCCCACGCCACGGTGTGAATGCCCCAATGGACTGGACCGGAAACCGGCCAATCCCTGTGTGGTGACGCACTCGTAACGATCGAATACGGACCGAACGCGCCGGTGCACACCCTGTAACCGAAGGGGCTCCCGTTAGTCGCGGCCCAGTTGGGACAGGACTTGCTTGGGGCGGTTGGTGATGATCGCGTCGACGCCGAGTTCTGCGCAGAGATCGACGTCCTCGGGTTCGTTCACGGTCCAGACGTGGACCTGGTGGCCTGCGCGCTTGAGTTTGGCCACGTAGGAGGGGTGGTTGCGCACGATCCGCATGCCGGGGCCCGCGATCCGTACGCCCTCGGGCAGGCGGCCGTCGCGGTGGCGCGGCGAGACGAACTGCATCAGGTAGACCGTGGGCAGGGTGGGGGACGCGGCCCGCACCCGGTGCAGGGAGCGCGCGGAGAAGCTCATGATGCGCACCGGGGACGGGCCTTCGGCGGGTGGGGCATCCAGACCGAAGCGCTTCAGTAGAAGCAGCAGCCTTTCCTCGACCTGGCCCGCCCAGCGCGTGGGGTGCTTCGTCTCGATGGCCAGCTGGACGTTGCGCCCCGAGGCGTTGCTTTCGGCCACCAGCTCAAGGAGCCGCTCCAGGGTGAGGACGGAGGTGTCCTCCCAGTCGGGGCCTTCGTCGGCCTCGGCGTGGTTTCTCTTCCAGGAGCCGAAGTCCAGCGTGGCCAGATCGGCGAGCTCCAGGGCGGAGACGGCTCCTCGGCCGTTCGACGTACGGTTGACGCGTCGGTCGTGGACGCAGACGAGATGGCCGTCCGCGGTCAGGCGTACATCGCATTCGAGGGCGTCGGCACCGTCCTCGACCGCTTTCTTGTACGCGGCCAGCGTGTGCTCGGGAGCGTCGTCGGATGCTCCGCGGTGGGCGACGACCTGGATCTGTTGCTGTCGTGCGAGGGTCACCGCGTCATCGTGCCATCACGGGGTACGCACAGGCTCGCCCGAGGCCGGGTGCACACAGCGCCGGATCCACAGGATCGGCTTATGGTGCCCTGACAGCCCATGGGAAAAGCTGACTGCAGACAGAATCACAGTTGGCCACAGCCAGGCCGTGACCGAGAACGACAGCGTGGACCGAGGAGAGAGCTGTGAGCACCGAGAACGAGGGCAACGAGGTACCCAAGGCCCCGTCCGCACCTCCCGTGCCGGTGGACACTCCCGCTGCTTCCGCCGATCCCGCGCCCCCCGCAGGACCGGCGCCGCACGCGTCGGGCGCCGCGGCCGGAGCCTGGCCGCCGCCCCCGCCGCCGCCCGCCGTTCCTTCGTACGCGCAGGGCGGAGGCGCGGGCTCCACGTGGGGCGCCTCGTACGCGGCGCAGCACCCCGAAGGGCCGAAGCCCGCGGGCCGGCGCGGTGGCCTGATCGCCGCGGTGCTCGTGGCCGCGCTGGTCGCGGGCGGAATCGGCGGCGGCATCGGCTTCTGGGCGGCTGATCGCAACGACGACGCCACGGACTCGACCACGGTCTCCGCATCGGACACCCCGGCCGACCTCAAGCGCGAGCCCGGCTCGGTCGCCGGCATCGCCAACAAGGCGCTCCCAAGCGTCGTCACCATAGACGCCCAGGGGGGCAACGGCGAGGGCGGCACGGGCACCGGCTTCGTCTACGACAAGCAGGGCCACATCCTCACCAACAACCACGTGGTGGCCTCCGCCGCCGAGGGCGGAAAGCTCGCGGCGACGTTCTCGAACGGCAAGAAGTACGACGCCGAGGTGGTCGGCCGTGCCGAGGGCTACGACGTGGCGGTCATCAAGCTCAAGAGCAAGCCCGCGGACCTGAAGCCGCTGCCCCTCGGCAACTCGGACCGGGTGGCGGTCGGCGACTCGACGATCGCCATCGGCGCCCCCTTCGGCCTCTCGAACACGGTCACGACCGGCATCGTCAGCGCCAAGGACCGCCCGGTGACCTCCAGCGACGGGGCGAGCAGCAAGAGTTCGTACATGAGCGCCCTGCAGACCGACGCCTCCATCAACCCGGGCAACTCCGGAGGCCCGCTGCTCGACTCGCGGGGCGCGGTCATCGGCATCAACTCCGCGATCAAGCCCGCGGAGAGCGGCGGCGGCCTCGGCGGCGGCCAGTCCGGTTCCATCGGCCTGGGCTTCGCGATCCCGGTCAACCAGGCCAAGTACGTCGCCGAGCAGCTGATCAAGAACGGCCAGGCGGTCTACCCGGTCATCGGCGCCTCGGTCTCGCTGGGCGAGGACACGGGCGGTGCCACGATCTCCCAGGAGGGCGCGAGCGGTTCGCAGGCGGTCACCCCGAACGGCCCGGCGGACCAGGCGGGCCTCAAGCCCGGCGACGTCATCACGAAGCTTGACGACACGGTGATCGACAGCGGTCCGACCCTGATCGGCCAGATCTGGACCCACAAGCCGGGCGACAAGGTCAAGATCACGTTCGAACGCGACGGCAAGGAGCGCACGGTCGACGTGGTCCTGGGCCAGCGCAAGGGCGAGAGCTGACCCGCTACTCTTGACCCCGCACCGCCCTGACCGGCGGTGCGGGGGGGGTTGCCCGAGCGGCCGAAGGGAACGGTCTTTTAAAACGGCGTGGCGCGAGTCACCGTGGGTTCAAATA
>NZ_JBHYIG010000026.1:0-52966 GCF_042740015.1 Streptomyces sp. NPDC059037 | reverse complement strand
GGCGGGGCGCGGGCGCCCCCGCCCCGCCGGGGGGGGGGCCGCGGCGGCCGCGGGCGGGCGCGGCCCCGGCCCCCGCCCCGGCCCCCCGCCGCGCTGATCGGCGGGCTCGGCTGGCTCGCGGTGGACAGTGGTGGCGGCATCACCCAGAGCGACGCCGACACGGCGAAGGGAGCGGCTCCGGGGGACGACAAGGCGCACGACGGCACGGCGGACGACGGCAAGGCGGGCGACGGGGCCGCCGAGGACCTCACGGACGAGGGGTACGTGGCGTGCGCGCGGCTCATCGTGGAGGGGACGGTGCGCAGGGTCGAGGCGATTCCCGGTGCCGAGCAGGACCGGATCGTCCTGGACGTCTCCCGCTACTACAAGCCGGACAGCGGCAAGAAACGGATCACGTTCGTGATGAACGCGGACGTGGACCCGCGGCTGCGCCCCGGCGACCGGACGCTGATCGGCGTCCCGCGGGACGGGGTGTCGCCGGACATCTGGTCCACGGGCGAGGCGGCCATCGCCAAGGACCGGGCGTGGATCGAGCGGGCGCTGCCCGGGGCGGAGGGCCTCAGCTGTTAGGCGCTGCCCGCGGGGCCGGGGAACTGCCCCGCGGCACGGCCTCCGCGCGTAAGGACCGAATGGCCTCTAAGGTTGCTACATGACGAGTCAAGTGCCCCTGCCTGAACCCGACTTCACCCCGCTGGACGATGTCTTCGTCAGGAAGCACCTGGGTGTGCCGGACGTCGACGTCGCCGACTGGACCCTGACCGTGGAGGGCCTGGTCGAGCGTCCCCTGCGGCTGGACATGGCCGCCGTGCTCGCGCTCGGGGCCGAGCGGCTCCCCGCCTTCCACGAGTGCTTCGGGAGTCCGTTCGCGCCGGACGTGCCGACGCGGGCGGTGGCGCAGGTGGAGTGGGCGGGGGTGCCGCTGGCCGTGCTCCTTGACCGGGCGGTGCCTCGCGCGGCGGCCCGGCACGTCTGGTTCGAAGGCGCGGACACGGGGTCTTTCCACGGGGAGGACGGCCTGACGTACATGAAGGACCTGCCCCTGGACGTGGCCCGCCGTGACGTCTTCCTCGCCCACCGGATGAACGGCGAGGCGCTGCGCGCCGAGCACGGGTACCCGCTGAGGGCGGTGGTGCCCCGGATGTTCGGCACGAACTCGGTGAAGTGGCTGACCCGGATCGTGCTGGCCGACCGCAGGGCGGACAACATGTTCACCACGCGGTTCTACAACCGCGTCCTGCCGGGTGACACGGAGGCGACCCCGGTGCGTGAAGTGGACGTCAGCAGCAAGCTGTTCGCGCCACGGGACGGCGCGCGCGTCGCGGCCGGCGGTGTCGGTCTTTCGGGGCGGGCCTGGAGCACGACGGAGATCGTGGCGGTCGGCATCTCGGTCGACGGGGGCCCCTGGGAGTCCGCGGCGGTGGACGCGCCGGGCGCCGGGCCCACCTGGCAACGCTTCGCCCTGACCCGGGAGTTGGCGCCGGGCGCGCACCGTATCCGCTGCCGTGCGACGGACCGGGCGGGCCGGGTGCAGCCGTTGGAGGGGGCGCGCAACGCGGTGCACGAGGTGACGGTCGAGGTGGCCGGGGGTGCTCCCGGGTAGCCGGCGGAGCAAGGTGCCGGCTACCCGGGAGCAGGGAAGCCTCAAAGAGAGGCCTCAAGGAAAGGCCGCTACGACGTGACCTTCTCGATCGACACGCTGCCGTTGCCGGCGACCGTGCCGCCCGCGTTCAGGAGCGACACCTCGCCGAACAGCGCACGGCCGTCCGCGGCCGGGGCCTTCGCCACGACCTCGGCCTTGACGTCGGCCGAAGCGCCGTTGGCCAGCTTCACCGGCGCCGACTCGTCGACCGTGACCGCGCCGAGCGCCGCCGAGAAGAACACGTCCAGGTAGTCGTACTCGGTGCTCCCGGCGGGAATCGAGTATCCGGCGACCTCGATCTCGTACATACCGGCCGCGGGCTTCGGCAGGCTGACCGACTCCTCGGAGTCGCCGTCCGCCGACGAACCGACGACCTTGCCGTCCTTCAGGACCGAGAGGTCGAGGTCGGCTGCCGCGTCGGACGTCGAGCCGATCGCGACGTCGAGCCGCTCGGCGCCCTCCGGCACGACCACGGTCGTGGTCTGCGTCTCGCCCTGCTTGATCGAGGGCCGCGCGGCCTTCGACGAGCCGAGCGGGCCGCCCTTCAGCTTGCCGTCGACCGCGGCGAAGTTGTTCGTGACCTTCCAGGAGACTGGCGCCGGCGTGCCGACCTTGGCCTCCGGGACCTTCTGCACGGCGGGGTCGAAGGCGACGCCCAGCGCGGCGACGTCCAGCTTGTACGGGTTGTCGAGCAGCGGCGACGTCCGGCGCGACTCGATCTCGATCTCCCAGACGCCCGGCTGCGGGTCCGCGTACGCACGCAGGTCGGGACGGCAGGTGTTGGCCGGGTTCTCGTAGTTCGGGTAGCAGACGAGCGACGAGGTCGAGTCGACCGGGACGCCGTACGGGTGCACCGCGATGAACCGCGTCTGGCTCTTGTCCTTCAGGCCGCCGAGCGCCACCTCAAGGGACTTGGCGCCCTTGGGCACCGTCACGAAGTACGACTTGGTGCTGTTGCGCTGCACCGAACCGGCCGCCGAGAAGGTGTACGACGGCTTGGCGAGCGGCGCCGAGACGAGAGCCGTCGACATGATCTGCTGGTCGACGCCCTTGGTGCGCTCGTCGTCCACGGTGAGGATCGCGCTGTGCAGCCCGGCGGAGGTGGGCCGCGCCTGGACCTTGACCGTCACCGGCTTGTTCAGCGGCAGCGAGATCTCGTCGTCGCCGAGCAGCCGGAACGTACCGCCGTGGTTGTTCGCGAAGTCCAGCTCGTGGCGCACGGCGCGGTCCGGACCCGACGTCCGCGTGATGGTGACCTCGTACGTCCGCTTCTGGCCCGCCTTCAGGCCGCCCTCACGGTCGTAGATGCCCGTGCCGGGCTTCTTCAGCTCCTGCTCCAGGGCGGTGTCGACCGGTGCCTTCACCGTGTAACCGTGCGCGCTCGCACCGGACTTGATGGCACCCCAGGCGCCCACGATGTCGATCAGGCCGGTGCCCTGCGCGTACGCCTGCTCGCCGCGGATGCGGTCCGCGGTCGACGTGAGCGCGGTGCGCAGCTTGGCCGGGGGCAGATCGATCTTCTTCTGCTTGGCGGCGGAGAGGAGCAGCGCGGATGCGCCCGCCGCCTGCGGGGACGCCATCGACGTACCCTGCAACATCGAGTAGCCGGTGGGGAGTTTGTAGCCCGCCTCGGCGACCGGGGCGCCCGGCAGCCAGGTCTGCGTGGTGTTGATGGCCGAGCCCGGCGCGGAGATGATCGGCGCGAAGCCGCCGTCCTCACGCGGGCCGCGCGAGGAGAAGTTCATCATCGCGTACGGCTTGCGCACGGTGGAGCCGTAGTTGGCGGCCCAGGTGTCCTTGGATATGGACGCGCCGACGGAGATGACCTTGTCGGCGAGGCTGGGGTCGCCGATGGTGTTGGCGCCGGGGCCGGAGTTGCCGGCCGAGATCACCAGCTGCACGCCGTACTCGTCGATGAGCCGCTTGTAGAGCTCGGCGCGCGCGTTGTTGCCGTCGTTGAGGGCCGGGAGGCCGCCGATCGACATGTTGACGATGTCGACGCCGCGCTTGGTCACGAGGTCGATCATGCCCTCGGTGAGCGCGACGTTCGTGCAGCCGCCGGTCCAGGTGCAGGCGCGGGACGAGACCAGCTTGGCGCCGGGAGCGGCACCGTTCATCTTGCCGCCGAACAGGCCGTTGGCCGCGGTGATGCCCGCGACGTGCGTGCCGTGCTCGGACTCGATGAGGCCGATGTTGACGAAGTCGGCCTTCTTGCCGACCCAGTCGCCGCCGTACGGGTCGGTCGGCACGTCCTTGCGGATCTCGACGACGAAGGGGACGCGCTCGACGACGTCGGTCGCCGGGTCGTCCTTGCCGAAGTAGGCGACCTGGTGGCCGTCCTTGTACGGCTTCATGGCGTCGTCGTCGGTGAAGTCGCTGTTGTTGTTCAGGTCGACGTGCACCGTCCCGGCGGCCGGGTCGTAGAGCACGCCCCAGGTGTCGGTGGTGTCGCCGTCGCGGTTCAGGTCGCCCTTGGCGTCGCCGCCGGTGGTGGCCTTCTCGCTGAACCGGCTGATCTGGAACGAGCCCGCCGGGGACTTCCAGGTCTGGCCGTCCCAGGTGAAGACGGGCCCGGTGACGGGGTTGGTCATCCGCCGCCAGGTCGCGTCGGCGTCGACGATCGGGTCGGTCGCGGTCACCCAGTCGGTGATCTTCCGCTCGCCCGTGGTCGTCTTCTGCAGCGCGGGGTGACCCAGGTCGATGCCGGAGTCGAGGATGCCGATGGTGGTGCCGCGGCCGTCCGCCTTCGGGTTCTGCTTCACGAAGTCGACGGCGCCGGTCTCGAAGGAGGGGTTGTACGGGTTCTTCGCCGGGGTGTTCTTGTCCGGCCCGGCGTACGCCCCCTGCGCCGCCACGTCCGCACCCTTGGCGTGGTCGGCGGCGGGCGTCGGATCGTCCAGCTCGATCTCGTGCCGCAGATCGATGCCGTGCACGGAGGACAGCTTCCCCGCGGCCTCGATCGCGGCGTCGGCCTTCGCGGTGGGCACGGAGGCGCGGACGTAGCCGAGCTTGTCGTCGGTGCGGCCGACGGAGCCGCCCTTGACGGCGTCGAGCTGGCCGGCGACCTTCTCGGTGGCGCCGGGCGCGGTGGCGACCATCATCGTGACGGTCTTCTCACCGTCCGCCTTGGCCTCAGCGAGCAGGCCGGCGTCGGCCGAACCGAGCTTGCCTTCGGCGGACTTGGGGGCGGGGGCGGGGGTGCCGGGGTCGTCGTCGGCCGCGAAGGCCATGGGTATGGGCCCGGCGGCGGAGAGCGCGGCGGTCAGGCCGACGGCTATCGCGAGCCGAGCCGTGCGTCTCGCCCGCGATTTGGGTGTGGAGGGTGTGGCTTCGGGGGTCATCAGCATCCCTGTACGTAAGGTCGAAAGGGTCCGGAATTCGGTACCGGATGACCGCTTAGCTTCACGTAAGTGACTGCTGTTTGGGGAGAGTTGTCCGGGGCGGATCGGGGCGTGGCGTAATTCCGCCATGCGTCAGCGGGGGCGTATGCGGCTATGTCGGACTGAACCGCCGCTTCACGGCGGATCTTTGTCTTTTCAGCGAACTGCAGCGACCTACGGCGCACCGCCACCCGCGATCAGTGTGCCGAGAGCCGTACGCCGGTGGGTGACCGTGCGGCCTGTGCGGGTCGTTGTCGCCATTCCTGCCGATCTGAGCGCCGCCGCATGGGATGAGGCCGTCGCGTTGCTGACGTCGAGGGCGCATGCCAGGGAGGTTGTGGTGTGCGGCTCGGCGAGGAGGCGCAGGGCGTCGAGCCGGGTGCGGCCCAGGACGGCGGCCAGGGCCTCGACCGGGCGCTCCGGTGTGGGCGGGAGCCCGGGGCCGGCAGGGTACGTCAGGACCGCGGGACGGCCCGGGGTGTCCTGCAGAAGTGGGCCCGCCGGGTGGTGGAAGGTCGGCAGCAGAACCAGGCCGCGCCCATCGAGGCGGACATCGCGGGCCGGCGCCGCGTCGGGCCATTCCCACACACCCTCGTGGAGTCGGCAGCCCGGGGCCAGGCCGGTCAGGGTGTCGGCCACGCCGTGCTCGGCGGCAGCCAGGGCGTAGCGGGTGAACTCCTCACGGTGCAGATCCTGGACGACGGACCAGACCGGGGCGAGGACCGTCTCGTACGCGGCCTGCTGGGCGCGGTGCAGGGTGCGCCAGGCCGTCTCGTCGCCCGCGTGCAGGCCGTGGATCCAGCGGGGCGCGGGCGCCGCCCCGTAGACCCGCACCAGCTCGGAGCGGACGAGGCCGGGTCTTGTGGCGCGGATCCGTTCGAAGCCGTCGCCCATCGTCTCGCCGAGGACGTCGAGGAAGGAAGGCGGGCGGCCTGCGGGAACCAGGTCGGCGAGCGCGCCGGTGACGGCGGGGAGAGAGCGCAGGACACGGCCGCGCCACGGTGCGAACAGCGGCCCGCCGCGGTGGGCCACGGCTGTCGCCAGGGCGGCGTGCAGCTCCTGGAGCGGCGCCGGGCGGGGGGCGAAGCGGATCCGGGCGAAGTCCTGCGCGGTGAAGTGGATTCGCAGCACCGTCACAGCTCCTCGTCCTGGGCCGGCCTTTCGGCCAGGGCCTGAACCTTCGCGTCGTGACGGTCCCCGCCCCAAGGATGTTCGTATGGTTTCTCGACGCACTCTTCTGCAAGGCACCCTATTCGGGAGTGCCGCCGCCCTGTTGCCCACGGCTGCGACCGCATCCGGTGGCGGCCCGTCGCTCCTGCTGCCCGCGCCCGCCGGCCCGTACCCCGTAGGCATGCGGACGGTCCATCTGACGGATCCTGCCCGTACCGACCCATGGGTGGGCGGCGTGCGGGAGTTGATGCTGACCGTCCTGTACCCGGCCCGGTCAGTGCGCGGCTTCGTCCGGGCCCCGCAGCTCACCCCGGACGAGGCCGGGGCGTTCGCCGAGCTCGCGCCACGGATCCACCCGGGGCTGCCGGAGCAAGGAGCGGTGGACTGGGGCGCGGTCCTCACGCACGGGTACGTGGGTGCGCCGCCGCTGCCCGGGCGGCGACCGGTGCTGGTGTACTCACCGGGCGGCGGCGACTCCCGCACGCTTGGCACAAGCCTCGCCGAGGACCTGGCGAGCCACGGCCGGGTGGTCGTCCTCGTCGACCACCCCGGTGACGCTTCCCAGGTGGAGCTGCCGACCGGGATGAGGACGACCGTCCTGGCCGGACCGCCGGACCCGGCGACCTTCCGCACGATGGTGGACACGCGGATCGCGGACCTCCGCCTGGTCCTCGACCGGCTCGGCGGCCTGCCGCTCGCCCCGGTCATGGACCTCTGCCGGATCGGGTTCTACGGACACTCGGCAGGCGGCACAGCAGTGGTCTACGCGGCCCGCGGCGACCGCCGGGTCGGCGCGGTGGCGAACCTGGAGGGCTATCTCGACCTGTACCCGCCGATCGGCTTCGACCGGCCGCTGTTGCTGTTCCGCACCGAACGATTCGAGGGCGCCCCCCGTATCGAGTCCTCCTGGGCGAACCTCCGCGGCCGCCGTGCGCTCCTCGCCGACGCCGACCACTGGGCGTTCACCGACTACGGCCCGCTCGTCCCGCAGCTCCAGACCAGCGGTCTCATGACCGCGAGGGCACGGGCCGCGCTCGTCGGCACCGGCGACCCTGCGGTGACACTCGCTCAGGTACGGCGCCGGGTCGGGATCTTCTTCGCCCGCCATCTCTCGTAGCGGGACCGCGGGCAACCGCCCAGCCCTAGCCCTCGCGGGACCGCGCGTAATGGCGAGACGCCTTCGCCCGGTTGCCGCACGCCGCCATCGAGCACCACCGCCGGGTGCCGTTCCGCGACGTATCGAAGAAGTGCAGGACGCACGCCTCGTGGGCGCACCGCCGGATCCGGTCGGGCGCCGTGGCGAGCAGTTCCAGGTAGTTCCGGGCGGCCAGCCATGCCGCGCCCCATGTCGGGTCCTTGAACTCGGCTTCTTCGCCGGGGCCTTGCTCGTCCAGGGTCGCCCGGATCCGCCCGTGCCCGAGGATCTTGTTCACGCGGGCGACCCCCGCGGGCTCGCCCGGCGCGTCCACCACCGAGGCGATCGCGTCCCGTGCCCGCAGGACATGCTCAAGCGTCCGCCCGTCCGCCTCGAAGCGGTCCGCGATGCCGTTGGCGGCGAGCCAGATGCCGAGACCCTCGACATCGGTCAGCAGGTCCTGGCGTACGCCGTCCAGCATCCACCGGGTGTTGAGCAGGTCGAGGGAGAGCGGCTCGCCGACGAGGGGGCGAGGGTCGCGAGCGGCATCGGCGGACATGGTGGCTCCCTTCACGGCTAACCAGTAAAGGGTACGTGACCGGTTGACGCTCGCCGTGTCTAACCTTTAATCTAAATGTGAGCGGTTAGCCCACGCCGGGCGGGCCGCCGCCGCTGACAAGGGGAGAGTCATGACCGCGACCAGCACGCCGAGCGCACTCCGCACCGGCCACATCGGCCTGAACGTCACCGACCTGGACCGCTCGCTCGCCTTCTACCGGGACGTCATCGGCTACGGCGTGATCGGCGAGGGCAAGGAGGAGGGCCGCAGGTTCGCCTTCCTGGGGGAGGGCACACGGCCCGTCCTCACGCTCTGGCAGCAGGCCGGTGCCGCGTACGCCGCCGGAAACGCAGGCCTGCACCACCTGGCGATCGAGGTCGACACCATCGAGCAGGTCCGCGCGTACGAAAGCGCCCTGCGTGCGTACGGTGTGGAGTTCGCCTACGACGGCGTCGTCCCGCACGGCGAGGGCGCCGCGTCCGGCGGCATCTTCTTCCACGACCCGGACGGCACCCGCCTTGAGATCTACTCCCCGACCGGTGCCGAGACGGCCACCGCACCCGTGGAGTCGGCACCCACCTGCGGCTTCTTCTGAGCCTGTACGCCCGTAACCCCGGAAGGACGCGATGAACCCCATGGCCTCGCACGCACCCGAAGGGCCCTACCACCACGGCTCCCGCACCGTCCAGGACCGCGTCGGCGTACGCGACCTCGCCGATCACGTGGGCCGCTCCATAGGTCAGGGCATCCGCCCGGTGGCCGCCGCCTTCCTCGAACTCCAGCCCATGCTGGTGCTCGGCGGCGCGGACACCGAGGGCGCCGTCTGGGCCTCGCTGCTCACCGGCGCCCCCGGGTTCGTGCGGGCCACGGGGCCGCAGCAGATATCGGTCCGGGGAGGCGTGCACGCAAAGGATCCGCTGGCCCGGAGCCTCGCCCGCGAAGGCACCCCTGTCGGAACCATCGCCCTCGACCCCCGCACCCGGCGCCGTATGCGGCTCAACGGCAGGGCGCGCCCCACTCCGCGCGGCCTGGCGATCGAGGCCGAGCAGGTCTTCTCGAACTGCCCCAAGTATCTGCAGAAGCGGGACCTCCTGGAGGGGAAGGCGCCGGGCCGCCCCGCCTCGCCCCGCCACGGAGTGAAACTCACCGGCGACCAGCGCGCGTTCATCGCTGCCGCCGACACCTTCTTCCTCGCCACCGTCCACGAGCACGGCGCCGACGCCAGCCACCGGGGCGGCGACCCGGGATTCGTCGAGGTGCCGTCCCCCTACGAGCTGGTCTGGCGGGACTACCCGGGCAACTCCATGTTCCTGACCCTCGGCAACCTCGCCGCCGACCCCCGCGCCGGGCTCCTCTTCCTCGACTGGGCGACCGGCACCACCCTCCAGCTCTCCGGCACGGCCCGCACGGAATACGCGCCGGACGGTTCCCGCACGGTCCGCTTCACCGTCGAAAGGACCGCGGAAACCCTGGGAGCGAGCCCCTATGCGTGGTCGCCGCCCGAGTACTCACCGGCGAACCCGCGATAGCGATAGCGATAGGACGACCGTAGAAGGACCGTATAAAGCCCTATTAGGTCTGGCGGGACCCTATTAGGTCTAGCGTCAGCCTGTGCACAAAGAGCTCCGGGTGGCGGCCTACGCCGTATGCGTACGCGACGGGCAGGTGTTGCTGGCCCGCTGGGTGGCGGGCGACGGCAGCAAACGCTGGACGCTGCCCGGCGGCGGCATGGACCACGGGGAGGATCCGTACGACACGGTGATCCGCGAGGCGGACGAGGAGACGGGCTACGTCATCGAGCCGGTCACGCTGCTCGGCATGGACTCCCTGCGCCGCCGCTACCCCCGCAGGCTCGGCGCCGTCGCCGACTTCCACGGCCTGCGCATCATCTACGAGGCCGGGATCACCGGCGGCGAGCTGCGCCACGAGACCGACGGCTCGACCGACCTCGCGGCATGGCACCCGCTGGACGCCGTCCCCGAACTCGACCGGGTCGGGCTCGTCGACATCGGCCTCGGCCTCTGGCGGGAGCGCCCCGCCGACGGCCACCTGGCGACCTGAGGCTCCAGTGCCCCTTCCCTTCCCCGAAAGGTGAACATGGAGTGACCGCCTCCTCTACGCCCGGAGAGGGGTTGATGGCCGCGCAGGGTGCCCGATGATCCACGTACGGTGATCGGCGCTGCCCGTTGCGGTCTCGTTAACGTGCAGGTCATCCCGGATGCCAACGATCCAGTACGAGCGGGAAGTTCGGGCAGTGCAGCACGCCGGACTCCCCGCGACCACTGCCGACGCGTTCGCAATCGGGGAGACCGCGCCATGCCGCGCATACGCTCTGTCGCCACCGCCGCCAAGACCGCCACCCACTCCGTCGCCTCCGCCGCATCGGCCGTGGACCGCCGGGCCTTCCTCGCGGCCACCGGAGCGGTCTCCCTCTCCGCGGGCGTCGGCTACGCGCTCCGGCCGGGCAGCAGCCATGCCGCCGCGGGCGGCCCCGCCCCCGTCGCGCTCTCCCGGCCCGCGCCCGCCGCGCCCCTGATGCCGTACCGGGGCGGCACCACCCTGGCCACGGTTGCCGCCCCGCGCGGCGGCTCCGGATACCGGCGGCTCGGCGACGGGCCCGCCTGGGAGCGGGTGGTCCGCGGCGACCTGGCCGCCGCCAAGCCCGGCCGCGAGGGGCGGCGTACCGCGCTCGCCGCGTTCGTCCAGTTCACCGACCTGCATCTGGTCGACGTACAGCACCCGCTTCGGTACGAGTATCTGCGCGCCCAGACCGCGAGCGCCTGGCGCCCGCAGGAGGCCCTGTCGGTCGCGGGCGCGGTCGCGCTCGTCGAGCGGGTGAACGCGCTGCGCGGCGCGCCCGCCACCGGATCGCCGCTGCACTGCGTGGTGACGACCGGCGACAACACCGACAACAACTCCCGCTCCGAACTCGACTGGTTCCTCAAGGCGATGAGCGGCGGCCGCATCACCCCCAACACCGGTGACCCGCGCCGCTACGAAGGCGTACAGGACAGCGGGCTCAAGCTCTACTGGCATCCGGACGGCGACCTCCGCGACGCCGACAAGGCCCGGGGCTTCCCGCGGGTCGACGGCTTCCTCCAGGCCGCGCTCCGCGAGGTCAACAGCCCCGGCCTCGCGCTCCCTTGGTACTCGACCGTCGGCAACCACGACGCGCTGCCCGGCGGCTGCTGGGGCCCCGGAGACTCGTACTTCACCGAATTCGCCGTCGGCGGGCGGAAGTTGATGTCCCTTGACGAGTCGCGCGGCGCCGCCCTGTGGAAGGCCGTCAAGAAGGGGCGCGATCCCAAGGGCGCCCAGTTCAAGGATCTCCTGAAGAGCGAGTCACGGCGGATGCGCTCGGTCACCCCGGACGAGAGCCGGGCGCCCTTCACCCCCGCCGAATACGTCCATGCGCACCTGGACCCGGCGTACAAGGGCCACGGCCCGGTCGGCCACGGCTACACGCAGGAGAACCTCGACGCGGGCACCCAGTACTACTCCTTCCGCATCAGCGACGACGTACTCGGCATCAGCCTGGACACGACGGACCCCGCGGGCCACTACGAAGGCTCCATCGGAACAGACCAACTGAACTGGCTGGAGCGGGAGCTGAAGGCCAACGAGAAGAAGGACGGCGGCTCCCACGTCGTCGTGTTCAGCCACCACACCAGCAAGACCATGCGGAACCTCCGCCAGGACCCGCACCGCCCGCGCGAGGCCCGGCACGGCGGCGACGAGATCGTCGCCCTGCTCGGCCGCCACCGCTCCGTCCTCGCCTGGGTCAACGGCCACAGCCACAAGAACGACATCACCGCGCACCAGACCCCGCACGGCTCCTTCTGGGAGGTCTCCACGGCCTCGCACATCGACTTCCCGCAGCTGGCCCGCGTCGTGGAGCTGACCGACAACCACGACGGCACCATCTCCCTGTTCACCACCCTGATCGAGTCGTCGGCCCCGCACCGCACGGACTACGCCGACCTCTCGCAGACCGGCCTCGCCGCGCTCTACCGCGAGCTCTCCTTCAACGCACCGGGCGCGAAGCCCACGCTGGGCGGCGAGCCGGGCGACCGGAACACGGAACTGATCCTCCGGAAGGGCTAAATCCCGCTCAACCCGCGCGGTCCTGTCAACTCCGCGCCCGCGCCGCGAGTCCCCTGAGTCGACCACGTTCGATGACGAAGGGACAGCGGATGTCGATGCGTACGGGGATCACGGGGGTGGCGGCGGTCGTGGCCGCGACACTGGCGGCGGGTGCGTTCGCGGCGCCCGCGCTCGCCTCGGCGCCCGGGTCCGGGCACGGGGACCGGCACCGGGCGACCCAGAAGGCGATGGAGGCCGCCGTCAACGAGGACGCCCCCGGTGTGACCGTCCAGGCCAGGGACCGGCACGGGGCCTGGAACTCCGCCGCCGGCGTCGGCAACCTCCACGACCAGAGCCCGCGCGGGGCCCACGACCACTACCGCGTCGGCAGCATCACCAAGACCTTCGTCGCCACCGTGCTGCTCCAGCTGGAGGCCGAGGGGGAGCTCGACCTGGACGACAAGGTCGGGCGGTGGCTGCCGGGCGTCGTCGAGGGCAACGGCCACGACGGCGACAGGATCACGGTGCGACAGCTCCTCAACCACACCAGCGGCGTCTTCGACGTGTCGTCGGACGAAGGCTTCCAGGAGAAGGTGTTCACGGAGAAGTTCCTCGAACACCGCTATGACACCTGGACCCCCGAAGAGGGGGTAGCCATCGCCATGCGCCACAAGCCGGACTTCGAGCCCGGCAAGGGCTGGAAGTACTCCAACACCAACTACGTCCTGGCCGGAATGATCATCGAGAAGGTGACGGGCGCGTCGTACGCGGACGAGATCCGACGGCGGGTCATCGAACCGCTCGGCCTGCACCACACCACCCTGCCCGGCACGGACGCGTCGATGCCGGAGCCCAGTTCACGCGCGTACACAAAGCTGTCCGACGCCCCGGACGCCAAGAACCACGACGTGACGGAGTTCAACCCGTCCGTGGCGGGCGCGGCGGGCTCGATGATCTCCGACTCGGCCGACCTGAACCGCTTCTACAGCGCACTCCTGCGCGGCAAGCTGCTGCCGAAGAAGCAGCTCGCCGCGATGAAGACGACCGTCCCGAGGGGCGAGGACCGGCCCGACAGCCGGTACGGGCTCGGCCTGGAGAGCCTCAAGACGTCCTGCGGCAAGGTCGTCTGGGGCCACGGCGGCGACATCCACGGCTCGTCGTCGATGGCGGGCACGACGGCGAACGGCCGCCATGCGCTGGCGCTGAACTTCAACGGGCCCGCGGGGGACGGCCCTTCGGTCCTGGAGGCGGAGTTCTGCGGCAAGTAGACCCATGACGCGTACGCGAAAGGGGGCGGGGCCCGCCGTCCGGGTCCCGCCCCCTTTCGCTCCCCTCCTATCGGGCGGCGCCGCCCCGCGTCATCTGGGCAGCACCACCACGTACGCCGCCGGGTCACGGTCGGTCGCGGCCATCAGCGCGGTCCGTACGACGGTCGCCTGCTGTTCGAGCGAATCCCGCAGCTTCTTGGGCGTCAGATGGACCACGGTGATGCCGAGCCGCTCCAAGTGCTCGCGCTTACGGGCGTATTCGGACCACAGGGCGTCGTCCTCCTGACGGAAGCCGTGACGCGGCGCCCGGGTGTCGAGCTCGACCGCGACGGCCAGATCGGGCCAGTAGGCGTCGACGCCCCCCAGATGCGGCCCGCCGGGCAATCGCAGATCGACGTTCCAGAGCGGATCGGGAAGACCGTGCTCGGTGACCATCTGGTAGAGCCGGTCCTCGGCGATCGCCCGCCCCTCGGCGATCAGCGAGTCGACTGCGTTCACCACATGGGGGCGGGCGAGCAGCCGCGCCTGGTTCAACTCCCGCACGATGGCGGCCGGTTCGCAGTGCCCGCCGCGCACCGCCTCGGTGAGCAGCCTGCGCACCGCAGCGGCCTCGGAGAGCCCCGCCACCGCGTCGGCGAGCGCACGTGGCACCGGTGCCACCGGAACTCCCGTGATCTGTACGGCGGTCGGCAGCGCCGGGGTCCGCACCAGGCGCGCGAATCCGGTGGACCGCAGCCGCCGGGTGCGGGGCACCAGGATGTCGATGCGGTCGAGCGAGAGCAGCGGGGGAGCGGACGAGAAGCGGTGCAGGGCGAGCGCCGCGAGGCCGGTGATCAGCGCGTCGGCGTACGGGGCGTGGGCCTCGCCCGGGCCGGGCTGCGCGGGCACGGTCTTCGCCGCCTTGGCCGGCGGCCGCCCCGCGTACAACAGGGCGCCGTGCAGCCGCTCTTCAGGGGTCGGCGGCCCCGGGTGCAGCAGGCACACCCCCGGGAGCAGCTGCTGCCAGGGCCCTTCCGGGCGGCAGTGGGCGGCCGTGTCGGCGGCGGAGATGCCGTGGGCGCGCAGCTGGGCGGTGCTCATGACGCGGCGCTGGACGTCGGCGAGGCGCTGCTGGGGGCGGGGGGAGAGCGGGGTGTTGTGGTTCATGACCGGGCTATCCCCGCCCCCACTCGCCCCCCTAACCGCTGTTACACGCCCGTCGACATAACCGGACAACCCTGCACTAAAGTGCAGACGTTCGACTGCCGAAAAGGCCCGTTTCTGCTCGGTACGTTCCACGGGCCGCCGCTTGATTCGCCTGCCCGCGTCGTGGACAGACGTTCCGCACGGCGAACCCCGCCCCGGTCGCCCGCGTTGTGGGCAGGCGTTCCGCACGGCGGAACGGGTGGGCACAACGCCACGCTGCCGAGCACCGATGAACGAGGCGCCCACCCAAGTCGACCTACGAAGCGGCGGCGGCAGCCGAATCGCAAGCCTGCGCGCGCAGAGACCGCGCGAGGTCATCGCGGGCCTCGACGACAAGCCGCCGCAGCGCAGGAGCGGAACCCGCATGCGCCGCGAGCCACGCGTCCGCCGCGTCCACCGTCCCCTGACGGTCCTGCAGATGAGGGAACAGCCCCTTGACGACGTCCATCCCGATCTGGATGGACCGCTCCTCCCACACCCGCTCGATCGCAGCGAAGTACTTCTCCGCGTACGGCGCGGTCAACTCCCTCTGGGAGGCCTGAGAGAACCCCGAGATGGTCGCCCCGACCAGCGCGTTGGACAGCGCGTCGGACTCCACCACGGCGGCCCACGCCTGCGCCTTGACCGCCGCGGAAGGCCGCGAGGCCAGGCACCGCACCTGATGCCGCTTGCCCGAAGCGGTGTCGTCCCGCGCCAGCTCCACGCCGAGGACCTTCTCGTCGGCGACCCCGTGCGAGGCCAGCGGGCCGAGGAAGGCCCATCGCAGCTCCTGGTCGACATCGAGCCCGTCGATCTTCGCCGTGCCGTCCAACAGCCCCCGCAGCAACTGCAGATCGGCGTCCGAAGAGGCCACCGCCGCGAAGAACCGCGCCCACGTCAACTGGTGCTGGCTGCCCGGCTCCGCGATCCGCAGCTCCCGCAGCGCACCCTCGGCGAGCGCACGCCCGCCCTCCTCGCGCCACGCGGGCGCCGCGTAGTGCGTGAGCGCGGAGTCCGCCCACGCGTGCAGCATCTGCAGCACCCCGATGTCGCTCTCGCGCCCCGCGAACCGCAGCACGAGCCCGATGAAGTCCCGCGCGGGCATGAGCCCGTCCCGCGTCAGGCTCCACAGCGCCGACCAGCACAGGGCACGGGCGAGGGGATCGGTGATGTCGCCGAGGTGCTCCCGCAGCGTGACGAGGGAGTTCTCGTCGAAACGGATCTTGCAGTACGTCAGGTCGTCGTCGTTGACCAGGACCAGCTCGGGAGCCTCCTCGCCGGCCAGCTCGGTGACGACCGTGCGCGGCCCGTCGACATCAAGCTCCGCGCGTGCGTACCGCGTCAGCTCGCCCTCGACGGAGCGGCGGTACAGGCCCACCGCCACACGGTGCGGCCGCAGTTCGGGGTGCGACTCGGCCGCTTCCTGGACCACGGAGAGCTCCGTGATCCGCCCCTCCGCGTTCAGAATCACCTGCGGGGTCAGGGAGTTGACTCCCGCCGTCTGCAGCCAGGACCGCGACCAGGACGCCATGTCGCGCCCGGACGTCTCCTCCAGGACCGAGAGAAGGTCGCCGAGGCGGGTGTTGCCGTACGCGTGCCGCTTGAAGTAGCGCCGCGCGCCTTCGAGGAACGCGTCACGCCCGACGTACGCCACCAGCTGCTTCAGAACCGAAGCGCCCTTCGCGTACGTGATCCCGTCGAAGTTGAGCTTGGCGGCCTGCAGGTCGTGGATGTCGGCCGTGACCGGGTGGGTGGAGGGGAGTTGATCGGCGCGGTACGCCCACGCCTTGCGGTTGTTGGCGAAGGTGATCCAGCCGTTGGTGAAGCGGGTCGCCTCGACCATGGAGAAGGAACCCATGAAGTCGGCGAAGGACTCCTTGAGCCACAGGTCGTCCCACCAGCGCATGGTGACGAGGTCGCCGAACCACATGTGCGCCATCTCGTGCAGGATCACATTGGCCCGGCGCTCGTACGAAGCCTGGGTCACCTTGCCGCGGAAGATGAACTCCTCGCGGAAGGTCACACAGCCCGGGTTCTCCATCGCGCCCAGGTTGTACTCCGGCACGAAGGCCTGGTCGTACTTCCCGAACGGGTACGGGTAGTCGAAGTTGTCGTGGAAGAAGTCGAGGCCCTGCTTCGTCACCAGGAAGACGTCGTCGGCGTCGAAGTGCTTGGCGAGGCCCTTGCGGCAGAGCGCGCCGAGCGGGATCTCCAGGGTCGTGCCGTCGTCGAAGGTGCGGCTGTAGGAGTCCGTCACGTAGTGGTACGGACCGGCGACCACGGCCGTGATGTACGTCGAGATCGGCTTGGTCTCGGCGAACTTCCATACGCCGTCGGCCAGTTCACCGGAGCCGTTGGACCACGCCGTCCAGCCCTCCGGGGCCTGCACCTCGAACCGGAAGGGCGCCTTCAGGTCGGGCTGCTCGAAGTTGGCGAAGACCCGGCGGGAGTCGGCGGGCTCGTACTGCGTATAGAGATAGACCTCGCCGTCCTCCGGGTCGACGAAGCGGTGCATGCCCTCGCCGGTGCGGCTGTAGGCGCACTGGGCGTCCACCACCAGCTCGTTCTCCGCGGCCAGGTCCTCCAGGGTGATCCGCGAGCCGTCGAAGACCTCGGAGGGGTCGAGGTCCTTGCCGTTGAGGGAAACGGCCGTGACGCTCGGGGCGATCAGATCGGCGAAGCTCGTGGCGCCGGGCTCCGCTGAGCGGAAGCGGATCGTGGTGACGGAGCGGAAGGTGCGCGGCTCGTGGTCGCTCTCGCCGATCGCGGAGCGCAGGTCGAGAAAGACCTCGTACCCGTCGACGGACAACAGCGCGGCCCTTTCCTGGGCCTCGTCGCGGGACAGATTCTCACCGGGCACGGGCGGCACTCCCTTGTGACTCGCATGTCTGAAGCCGTGGATCGCACGACTCGTACGCAGGTCTCGTACGAATGTCACGATCCTCGCATGTGCGGTCGGCACCCGGTATCCGGGAATGCCCTGGTGCGTCACCGACGTTTCCCCCGCCAGATGCGAACGGATTCCTTAGGGAGAGACATGTCCGAGAACGGCACCAAGACCCCCGTCGACTTCTGGTTCGACCCGCTGTGCCCCTGGGCCTGGATGACGTCCCGTTGGGTCCTCGAGGTCGAGAAGGTCCGCGACATCGAGGTCCGCTGGCACGTGATGAGCCTCGCCGTCCTGAACGAGGACAAGATCGACGAGCTCCCCGAGGAGTACCGCGAGATGCTCGCGACGAAGGCCTGGGGCCCGGTCCGCGTGGTCATCGCCGCCCAGCAGAAGCACGGCGAAGAGATCACCGGAGCGCTCTACACCGCGCTCGGCACCCGCTTCCACAACCGCGGCGAGGGCCCGACCATCGAGGCGGTCACCGCCGCACTCAAGGACGTCGGCCTGCCCGAGGATCTCGCGCGGTACGCGGACTCCGACGAGTACGACACGCAACTGCGCGCCTCGCACAAGGAGGGCATAGACAAGGTCGGCCAGGACGTGGGCACCCCGGTCATCGCCGTCCCCGGAGCGGACGGCGAGCAGATCGCCTTCTTCGGCCCCGTGGTGACCCCCGCCCCCAAGGGCGAGGAGGCGGCCAAGCTCTGGGACGGCACGCTCATGGTGGCCTCGGTCCCCGGCTTCTACGAGATCAAGCGGACGCGGACGCAGGGGCCGATCTTCGACTGACCCCATGGTCCCGGTACTGCCCAGGGACACGAACAGAAAGGCCCCCGTGAGTCACGTCCTCACGGGGGCCTTTCCTCTGTCCGCCTGCTTCAGTGAAGGTTGAGAAGACGATCACGAGGCAGGCCGTTCGGGGGGCCGCCGCCGAGGGGGAGCCCGGCGGCGGCCGTGGCTCAGGGCGTCAGCAGCAGGCTGTTCACACGCTGCTTCGCGGCCTCGTAACGCTTCGCCACGTCCTGCCAGTTGACGACCTGCCACATGGCCTCGATGAAGTCGACCTTCTGGTTCTTGTACTGCAGGTAGAAGGCGTGCTCCCAGGCGTCGAAGACCAGGATCGGCGTCGAGCCCTGGCCGACGTTGCCCTGGTGGTCGTAGACCTGCTCGACGATGAGGCGGTTGCTGAGCGGCTCGTAGGCGAGCACGCCCCAGCCCGAACCCTGCGTCGTCGCCGAGGCCTTGGTCAGCTGGGCCTTGAACTTGGCGAAGGAGCCGAAGGACTCGGCGATCGCGTCCGCGAGGTCGCCGACGCCGTCCACGGCCAGCGGCTCGCCGCCGCCACCGTCCTTCGGGCCGTTCATGTTGTGCCAGTAGATGCTGTGCAGGATGTGGCCCGAGAGGTGGAAGGCCAGGTTCTTCTCCAGGCCGTTGATGGCGCCCCACGTCTCCTTGTCGCGCGCCTCCTCCAGCTGCTCGAGGGTGTCGTTCGCGCCCTTCACGTACGCCGCGTGGTGCTTGTCGTGGTGCAGCTCGATGATCTGCGGGTTGATGACCGGTTCGAGCGCCGCGTAGTCGTACGGAAGTTCAGGAAGCGTGTAAATGGCCATGGTCCGAGCCCTCCGACTGCTGCTCTGCTGTGCTCTGCTGTGGTGCAACGCTTATTGCAATCTATGTGCAACTGCAGGCTAGCAGCAGGAGTGGCGCGGTGTTGATCAGCCCTTGGTCCTAGGCCCCGGACACGCCAGAGGGGGGGGGGGCGCGTGGTCGGGGGGCCGCGGGCGGCGACGTGGGTTTTGAGGGGCCGCCCCCCCCCCCCCCCCGCCCCCCACCGCCGCGGCCCCCCCTGTCTGACGTGAGGGTTACTCGGCGGCCACCGCCGCCGCCCGCTTCTCCGCCGCCTTCTGCCGCGCGAACCCGATCGCCGCGAGCGCCAGCGTCAGCGCGCCCGTGGCCAGGAGCTGCTTGCGGGTGTCCGGCTGCTCCGTCATCAGGTAGAAGATGTACGCCATCGCGGCCAGGGCGACCCAGGTCAGGAACGGGTAGGCCCACATCTTCACGACCAGCTTCTGAGGCTCCTCGCGCTCCGTCCTGCGGCGCAGGATCAGCTGCGAAGCGGCGATGAAGATCCAGACGACCAGGATCATCGCGCCGATCATGTTGAGCAGCCAGGGGAAGACGTCGTCCGGGCGCCAGTAGCTGAGCAGGACGCAGACGAAGCCGAAGACCGAGGAGGCGAGGACCGCGAGGCGCGGGACGCCGCTGTGGACACGGCCGAGCACCTTGGGGCCCTGGCCGCGCTGGATCAGCGAGTACGACATGCGCGAGGCGCCGTAGATGTTGGCGTTCATCGCGGAGAGCAGGGCGATCAGGACGATGACGTTCATGATCTGGCCGGCGCCGGGGATGCCCAGGTGGTCGAGCGTGGCGACGTAGGGGCCCTTCGTCGCGACCTCCTTGTTGTCCCACGGCAGCAGCGTGACGACGACCATCATCGAGCCGACGTAGAAGAGGGCGATGCGCCACATCGCGGTACGCACGGCCTTGGCGACGGACTGGACCGGGTTCTCGGACTCCGCTGCCGCGATCGTGACGGTCTCCAGACCGCCGTACGCGAAGACGGATGCGAGGAGGCCGATGATCAGGCCGTCCGTGCCGTTCGGCATGAACCCGCCCTCGCCGGTGAGGTTCGCGGTGCCGGGGGCGGGCGCGTCCGAGCCGGGCAGGATGCCGAGGATCGCCAGGACGCCGATGCCGAGGAAGAGCGCGATGGCGCCGACCTTCAGCGCGGCGAACCAGAACTCGAACTCGCCGAAGTTCTTCACGGCCGTCAGGTTGGCGCCGCAGAACACCAGCATGAAGAGCGCGACCCAGGCCCACTCGGGGCTGTCGGGGAACCAGCCCACCATGATCTTCGCGGCGCCGATGCCTTCGAGGCCGACGGCGACGCAGAGCAGGAACCAGAAGCCCCAGCCGGCGGTGAAGCCCGCCCAGGGTCCGATCGCGCGCTCGGCGTGGACCGAGAAGGAACCGGAGGCCGGGTTCGCGGCCGACATCTCGCCGAGCATGCGCATCACGAGCATGACCAGCGCGCCGGATATCGCATAGGCGAGCACGATCGAGGGCCCGGCCGCGGCGATACCGGCTCCGGAGCCCACGAAGAGGCCGGCGCCGATGACGCCACCGAGGGCGATCATCGAGAGATGCCGCTGCTTGAGGCCGTGGACCAGCGGCGAATCGACCTTGGGGGCCTCGGGGGCCGCGTCGGGTGCTGCGTCCTGGGAGGTGGACGTCCGAGACATGGGCGAGCCCTGTTCAGTAGCTGAGACGGGGGAGCGAGCGGCCCACAGTCTGAAGTCCGGTACCGCTGACAGGGAACACCTGACCGCTATACGGACACGACGCTCACACGTTGTGAAGGTATGGCCACGAAATGTTCACACCTGCTTCACGCGTGACTCGGACGTCCCTCGCGCCACTCCCGCAGCCCGGCCACCGCCAGGACGAGCCCCGTCGCGCCCGCCGACCACAGCAACTGCGGCCGCGCCCCGTCGTCCGTCAGCATCAGCCCGAGCACGGCGGCCATCGCCGCGAGCGCCGCCCACGTCAGATAGGGGAAGGCCCACATGCGCAGCACGAGCCGCTCCGGCGCCTCGCGCTCGATGCGCCGCCGAAGCCGCAGCTGCGACACCGCGATCAGCGCCCACACGAAGAGCAGCACCGCGCCGACCGAGTTGAGCATGTAGAGGAAGACCGAGTCCGGCCACTTCAGATTGAGTACGACGGATACGAAGCCGAAGGCGACGGAGGCGAGCACCGCACGCCGCGGGACACCGCCGCCCGACACCTTCAACAGCGCCTTCGGGGCCTCGCCGCGCTCGGCGAGCGAGAAGATCATCCGGGAGGAGCCGTAGAGGTTGGCGTTGAGCGCCGAGAGCAGCGCCACGAACACCACGATGTTCATGATCGTGCCCGCGGACGGCACCCCGATCGAGTCGAGGACCGTCACATACGGACTGACGCCCGCCTTCTCCGCCGTCCAGGGCAGCACCGTCACGATGACCAGCATCGAACCGACGTAAAAGAAGAGGATGCGGTAGACGGCGCTGCGCACGGCGCGGGCGACGGAGCGCACCGGATCGTCGGACTCGGCGGCCGCGATCGTCACGACCTCGAGCCCGCCGAAGGCGAAGACGACGGCGAGCACGCCGGAGGTGACGCCCTCCCAGCCGTTGGGCAGAAACCCGCCGTGCCCGGTGAGGTTGGTGAACCCGACCGGGTTCGTGTCGGGCAGCACCCCGAAGACCGCGAGCAGCCCGAGCACCAGGAACGCGACGATCGCGAAGACCTTCAGGGCGGCGAACCAGAACTCGAACTCGCCGAAGTTCTTCACGGCGGCGAGGTTGGCGCCCGTGAACACCAGCATGAAGACGAGGACCCAGGCCCACTGCGGTACGCCCGGCGCCCAGCTGTTGGCGATCTGCGCGGCCCCGGTCGCCTCCACGGCGAGCACGACGACGAGCAGGAACCAGTAGAGCCACCCGACGCTGAACCCCGCCCAGCGCCCGAGGGCACGCTCGGCGTGCACGGAGAAGGACCCCGACGCGGGCATCGCGGCCGACATCTCACCGAGCATCCGCATCACACACATCGCGAGCGCCCCCGCGATCAGATACGAGACGACGATCCCGGGCCCGGCAACAGCAATCCCGGCCCCGGACCCGACGAAAAGCCCGGCTCCGATGACGCCGCCGAGCCCAAGCATGGTGAGGTGCCGCTGCTTAAGTCCCCCGCCGAGCGGTTCAGGCTCGGCCTCCATGGTTGTGGGCAGGCGTTCCGCACGGCGAGTGGGGTCTCCCCTGCTCGAGCGAAGCCGAGAGCTTGGGGAAGGGTGGGCACAACCCTCACTGCCGGGCGCCGACTGATCGGGGGGTGCGTCGTGCATGGAGACTCAAGCTGCTCTCGGGATCACAAAAAACTTGGCGGGAACCCACAGTGTCGCCGGGCGACAGCCCTCCGCGCAAAACAGCCCCAAGCCGCCACCCGCCGAGGTGACAAGCATCACGCCCCCCGCAGGGGTACCCCCCGCACTTTGTACAGAGCCCACCACCGAGGCCCCCGGCACCTTGTCGCCCACCGCCGGTGATCCCCGCCCACGCCTGAGATAGCGTCACGGGGTCCCACCTCCCCGTCCCAGAACGCCCAGAACCCGCGGAGTCCCGATGAGCATCGCCGCCGTCTCTTCCCGTCCCGGCCAGGTCCTCGCGGACCTGCTCCCCGCGTCCCGCGCGAAGGACGCGGCCTTCGTCATCGGCGGCGCCGCCCTCACCGGCATCGCTGCCCAGATCGCCGTGCCCGTACCGGGCTCCCCCGTTCCGGTGACGGGACAGACCTTCGCCGCGCTCCTCGTCGGTACCGCCCTCGGCGCCCGCCGCGGCTTCCTCTCCCTCGCGGTGTACGCCCTCGTCGGCATGGCCGGCATGCCGTGGTTCGCGCAGGCCGGTTCCGGCGTCGCGGCGCCGTCCCTCGGCTACGTCCTCGGCATGCTGCTCGCCGCCACCGTGGTCGGCGCCCTCGCCCGCCGCGGCGGCGACCGTTCCGTGCTGCGCACCGCGGGCACGATGGTGCTCGGCTCGGCGATCATCTACGCGGTCGGCGTCCCGTACCTGGCCGCCGCGACCGGCATGTCGCTGACCCAGGCCGTCGCCGCGGGGCTCACGCCCTTCCTGATCGGCGACGCCGTCAAGGCCGCGCTCGCGATGGGCGCGCTGCCCACGGCGTGGAAGTTCCTCAACCGGTAGCGGTCACCCCATAGTTCCGCCTGAAGAGGTTCGCCGGGTCGTACGTGGCCTTCAGCCCGGCGAGCCTCTTCCGCGTTCCGGCGTCGTACAGGCCCTCGGGACGGTCCCCGGCGGCGAAGGCGAAGTTGAGCAACCGCCCCTCGCCCGCGAAAAGTCCGAAGGCCCGCGCCTGCACGGCCCGCACCGCGTCGATGTCCGTGCCGTCCAACGGCGAGAGCACCCGCACCAGCCACCCCGCGTCCCGGTACGGCACCGCGTTCCCCGAGGGCTTCGCCAGCGCCCCGCCCAGCTGGTTGATCTGGACGACGTGCATCTTCTCGGCGGCAGGACCGGTCATCGCGAACAGCTCGCACGCCGCCGCGACATCCAGCTCGCCCACCACCACGCTGTCTCCGTAGTAGGAATGCGGGAAGTCGGGGTCGCTGTGGATGGTGTGGCTGTCGGTGTACGGCATCTCCCGCAGCGAGTCCGACACCGTGGGCCCGATCTCCCGCAGCGGCGCCACAAGACGTTCACCCGCCGCCTCGGAGCCCGTGTAGGCGACCCGGACGGTCACGAGATAGCGGCCCCGCAGCTGCGGCGGCAGCTGCGGCAGGTCCGGGTAGACAAGGGCCGCCACCGATGAAGTCACCTCGTCCGGCACGGTCCGCGTCCACGCCTCGTACGCCCGCAGCACCGTCGCCGGGTCCACCTCGCGCCCGTCGAACTCGATCGCCCCGCCGTACACCCGCGCCACCGGCACCAGACCGATCTCCAGGGCCGTCACGACCCCGAGGTTCGCGCCCCCGCCGAGCAGCCCCCAGAACAGCTCGGGCTCGCTCTCCGCGGTGACGTGCCGCAGTGCGCCGTCCGCCGTGACGACATCGAGCCACCGGACGTGGTCGGCGGCGTACCCGAACTCCCTTGCCAGGACGCCGAGTCCGCCGCCCAGCGTGTACGAGACGGCGCCCACGCCCGGCGCCGAACCGTTCAGCGGGGCGAGCCCGTGCTCCGCAGCGGCCTCGACGACCTGGCCCCAGCGGACGCCCGCGCCCACGGTGACGGTGCGCGCGGCGGCGTCGACGCGGACGGAGTCCATCCGCCGGGTGCTGATCAGCACACCGCCCTCCGCGGCCCCCGGAAGCCCGTGCCCGGTGGCCTGCACGCCCACGGGCAGCCCCGCGTCGGCGGCGTACGAGACGGCGGCGACGACGTCATCGGCGCTCGAGGCCGCGAACACGATCTCAGGCCGCTGCGCGAAACCGGTCTGGAACCCGGCGGTCTCCGCGTCGTACCCGTCGTCGCCGGGCCGGAACACGAGTCGCCCATCGGTGAAGTCCACGGTGATCCTCCAAGCAGTGCCGGTCCGTTCGACCGGCTGACGGAACAGACCATCCCCGGAAAACCTGACACCTGCCGTCAAGTTTTCCGGCGTCCTTCCTGCCCTTAGAGAACCGCGTGAACTGTGCTGTCATGAAAGGAGGTTGGGGGTGAACGCCCATGCCGGAGCGTCGGGTGGCGGGCCGCTACCGCCTGCTCGAAGTCATCGGCCGTGGCGGCATGGGCCGTGTCTGGCGCGCGGCCGACGAGCTGCTCGACCGCGCTGTCGCCGTGAAGGAGATGCGGATCGACGCGGCCGACGGCGGCCCGGACTCGGAGGACACCCGTATACGCAGGGAGCGCGCGCTGCGCGAGGCGCGGGCCAGTGCGCGGATCGACCACCCCGGTGTCGTACGCGTCTATGACGTCGCCGAGGAGGACGGCCGCCTGTGGATCGTCATGGAGCTGGTCGACGCCCGGTCCCTCGCCCGGTACGTCGACGACGAGGGGCCGCTGGGCGAGCGCGAGGCGGCGCGGGTGGGCCTCGCCCTGGTGGCGGCGCTGCGGCGGGTGCACGCGGCGGGTGTGCTGCACCGTGACATCAAGCCGGCGAACGTGCTCATCGGCCCCGGTGACCGGGTCGTCCTCACCGATTTCGGCATCGCCGCGATCCAGGACACGGGCCGTCTGACGCAGGCGGGCCTGCTGGTGGGTTCGCCCGAGTACATGGCGCCCGAGCGGGTCTCCGGGGCGCCGCAGGGCCCGCCGTCCGACCTCTGGTCCCTCGGCGCGACACTCTGCGCGGCGCTGCGCGGCAGCTCGCCCTTCGCCCGTGAGTCGGCGCTGACGACGCTGGTGGCGGTGCTGCACGAGGAACCTGAACTGCCGCCGGAATCAAGCGGGTTACGTCCCCTGCTCGCGGCGCTCCTGGCCAAGGAGCCGGCGGGGCGGCCGGGCCTCGACGCGACGGAGGCGGCCCTGCGGGCGGCGCTCGGGGCGCAGCCCGCGGAGCCGCCTCCGGGGGAGGACGGGACGTCGGGTGCCGACTGGCGTCCGCGCGTCCTGACCGCCCTGGTCCTGCTGGTCACGGCCGCCGTGGCGGCCGTCATGTTCTTCACCGCGCGCGATCCGGGCGGCGGCGATCCACCGCCCGGACCGGGCTCACGGCCACCGACGGTGGCGGGTACGTCGACCACGCCACCGTCCGGCGGCTCCGGCTCCGGCTCCGGCTAGGCGTCGACGTCGACCGTGTCGTTGTCGGACACGGCGTCGCCGTCGGTCACGGCGTCGGCGTCGGTCACGGCGTCGGCGTCGGCGCGTGGCCGCACCTTCTCCCGTACGACCGAGAAGACCACCACGAACGCCGCGGCGAGCAGCGAGAGCAGCACCTGCTTGCGTCCTGCCTCGTCGGTCAGCATGTAGACGAGGACGAACGAGATCATCGCGATGGTGACCCACGTCAGATACGGGAAGAGCCACATCTTCACGACCAGCTTCTCGGGCTGCTCGCGCAGGATGATGCCGCGCATCCGCAGCTGCGTGAAGCAGATCATCAGCCAGACGAAGAGGGCCACCGCGCCCGACGAGTTCAGCAGGAAGTCGAAGACGGTGTCCTTCCACTGGTAGTTGAACCAGACGGCGACGAAGCCGAAGACGACCGAGCCGAGGATCGCGGCCTGCGGCACACCGCGGGAGTTGGTGCGCGCGAAGGACTTGGGCGCGTCACCGCGCTGGCCGAGCGAGAAGGCCATGCGGGAAGCGGTGTAGAGCCCGGAGTTGAGGCAGGAGAGAACGGCCGTCAGGACGATCACGTTCATGACCTGGCCGGCGTGCGGAATGCCGATCGAGTTGAGCGCGGCGACGTACGAGCCGTCCTTGACGATCGACTTGTCGTCCCACGGAAGCAGCGTGACGACGACGAAGATCGAGCCCAGGTAGAAGACGCCGATACGCCAGATGACGCTGTTCGTCGCCTTGGTGACGGCGCGCTGCGGGTCCTCGGACTCGCCGGCGGCCAGCGTGACGATCTCGGAGCCCATGAACGAGAAGACGACCATGAGCACACCCGTGAGGATGGCGCCCGCGCCGTTGGGCATGAACCCGCCCGCGTCGGTGAGGTGCGCGAATCCGGCGCCGGGGTTGTCGGAGCCGGGCAGCACGCCGAAGACGGCGAGCAGGCCGATGACCACGAAGCCGCCGATGGCGACGACCTTGATCCCGGCGAACCAGAACTCGAACTCACCGTAGGAGCCGACCGAGACGAGGTTCGTCAGGGTGAGCACCACCATCACGATGAGTGCCCAGCCCCACTGCGGTACGGCCGGTATCCAGCCATTGAGGATGACGGCACCCGCGGTGGCCTCCACCGCGAGCACGACGACCCAGAAGAACCAGTAGAGCCAGCCGATCGAGAAGCCGGCCCAGCGGCCGAGCGCCTGGTCCGCGTAGGTGGAGAAGGAGCCGGAGGTCGGCCGTGCGGCGGCCATCTCTCCGAGCATCCGCATCACGAGAACGACCATCGTGCCGACGAGAGCGTACGAGACGAGGATGGCGGGCCCTGCGGCGGCGATGCCGGAGCTGGAGCCGACGAAGAGGCCGGCGCCGATGACACCACCGATGGCGATCATGGACAGATGGCGATTTTTCAGCCCGGCCTTGAGGCCGTCACCGGTGTCACCAGACTGCGGATCCCCAGGTTCGTTGGGGTTGCGGTCTGCCTTCGCAAGGGAGGGTTGCGAGGTCATGGACGAATCCTTAAGTTCTCGGGTCACGAGCCCACGCATTCAAACGCAGGGGTGCCCGGGACGGAAGTCCTGACTCCGGATCGTGATATTCCGGCCCAATGGCCCAGACCTTGGTGACCAAGGTCCCGCCCCGGTCGCGGCCGCTCGCCCCGCGACGTGCCACACTCGGATCCATGCGCGTGTACCTCGGCTCGGATCATGCCGGCTACGAACTCAAGAACCACCTGGTCGAATGGCTCAAGAGCCACGGCCACGAGCCCGTCGACTGCGGGCCCCACATCTATGACGCCCAGGACGACTACCCCCCCTTCTGCCTCCGCGCCGCGGAGCGGACGGCGGCGGACCCGGAGTCCCTCGGCATCGTGATCGGCGGCTCCGGCAACGGGGAGCAGATCGCGGCGAACAAGGTCAAGGGCGTCCGTGCGGCCCTCGCCTGGAGTGAGCAGACCGCTGCGCTGGGCCGTGAGCACAACAACGCCAACGTGGTGTCGATCGGCGGCCGGATGCACACGCAGGAGGAGGCGACGAAGTTCGTCGAGATCTTCCTGTCCACCCCGTACTCGGACGAGGCGCGCCACACCCGCCGCATCGAGATGCTCTCCACGTACGAGACGACGGGCGAGCTGCCCCCCATCCCGGCCCACCACCCGCAGGGCTAGTTTCCTGGGGCTCCGCCCCGGACCTCGCTCCTCAAGCGCCGGAGGGCTGGCAGTTCAGCCCGTCCGGCGTTTGAGGACGAGCCCTTAAGGCGATTTCACCCGTACTACCCCCGGAGGGACCCGTGCCGGAGGGGCACACCATCCACCGGCTCGCGGAAGACCACCGCACCCGGTTCCAGGGCCGCGGCCCTCTCCGCGTCACCAGCCCCCAGGGCAAGTTCTCCGACAGCGCCGCCCTCCTCACCGGCCAGGCGCTGACCACCGCCGAGGCCCACGGCAAGCACCTCTTCCTCGGCTTCGGCGAAGCCGACTGGGTCCACATCCACCTCGGCCTCTTCGGCAAGTACACCCAGGGCGAGACCCCGGCCCCGCCCCCCACGGACACCGTCCGCCTCCGCCTCCTGAGCGACACGCACTACTCGGACCTCCGCGGCCCCACGACCTGCGCCCTGCTCACCGACGAGGAAAAGCAGGCGATACACGACCGCCTGGGCCCGGACCCGCTCCGGGAAGCGGACGACCCCGAGAAGGCGTACCGCCGCGTCTCGCGCAGCCGCACGACCATCGCCGCCCTCCTCATGGACCAGAAGGTCATCGCGGGCGTCGGCAACGTCTACCGCGCCGAGGTCCTCTTCCGGCACGGCATCGACCCGTACACACCGGGCAAGGACATCACCGCCGCCCAGTGGCAGGCGATCTGGCGGGACCTGGTGGACCTGATGCGCGAGGGCGTACGCCTCAACCGCATCGACACCGTCAGGCCCGAGCACACGCCGGAAGCGATGGGCCGCCCGCCCCGCGTGGACGACCACGGTGGCGAGGTGTACGTGTACCGCAGGGCCACCATGCCCTGCCACATCTGTGGCGGCGAGATCCGCACCGCCGATCTCGCCGCCCGCAATCTGTTCTGGTGCCCGCAGTGCCAGCGATCGGCGTCCTGAGCCCTCACAGGCGGCTCGCATAAGATCATCACTTGACCGAAACGCCAGTTCAACGGGGGTCTCATGTTCGCGTTCGAAGTCAGCTGGATAGACGGGCCGATCGCCATCGTGGCCGGCGTGCTCTTCGTCGCCGTCTACCTGCTGCCGTCCCTCATCGCCTTCAACCGGGGCGCCGAGCTCCGTTGGGTGATCCTCGTCATCAACCTCTTCCTCGGCGCCTCGTTCATCGGCTGGCTGGTCGCCTTCTACCTGGCGACCCGCCAACCGAAGCAGCCGTTGGGCATGACCGCCTAGAACCCGTGCGGCAGCCACGGCGCGACATCCGACCCGAAGGCCAGTGCCGCCTCCGCGAGCGCGCCGGGCCGCAGCTCCCGCACCCGGCCGGCCGCCGCGAGCGACATCAGGGAGTGACCGCCGAGATAGGCCGCACCCAACTCCCGTACGGACAGGGCGAGATCGGCGTCGTCGTCGGTACGCTCACAGGTCGCGCCCTTCACATCGCCGGTGAGCCGCCAACGCCCTTGGTTCCAGGGGCAGAAGGCGTCCTCGACGTCGAACACCAGGTTCACCGGCGCCCGGTAGGTGCGCGCCTCCAGGGCGGCGCCGACCTCCACCAGCCGTACGTGCAGCGAGTCGCGCACCCCGATGTTGCAGCGCCGCGGGTCCGTGACGAGCTGAAGCACCGCGTCGTCCATGGGGCGGCTGTGCGCCTCGACCTTGGACATCAGGTCGATGCCGAAGAGGAACCGCCACAGCGCCGCGTACGCCGCCGGGTCGTCGGCCTCCAGATCGCTCACCTTGACCGTGCCCTTGGGGCCCGCCGCGTCCCAGTCCGGCTTCGTACGGAAACGCGCGTACCCGACGAGTTCCCCGTCCCGCTCGGCGATTACGCACTGCAGCGGTGACGCCCCGTGCCGCTCGCTCTCGACGTCGAGCAGACCGAGCCGCTCCCAGCCGGGCTGCCGGGCCAGCATGCCCGGACGCTCGCCCACCCGGCGCGCGTAGAGCTCCTCGCACGCCGCGTGGACGTCGGCGGGCTTGGCGTACCGAAGCCGTACGTCGTCGGTGCCGGGCGGCACCGAGAGCCGGACCCGCGTCGTGTCGATCTCGGCCTTCAGCGCCTGCGTCGCCGCGCCGTACCCGAACCGGCCGTAGATGACGGGCTCGGACGCGGTGAGCACGGCCAGTGCCTCGCCCTTCGCGCGTACGTCGTCCAGCTGGCGGCGCATCATCGACGTCAGGATGCCGCGCCTGCGGTGCGTCGCCGCGACGCTCACCATCGTCACGCCCGCCGCGTCCACCAGGGCGCCACCCGGCACGGACAGGCGGAAGCTGAACGCTCCCGTCGTGCCGACGCAGGTGTCGCCGTCCCACGTCCCGAAGAAGCGGTCGAACTCGGTCAGCGCGTTCCAGAGCTCATGCTCCTCGGGTGCCTCGGCGACTCCGCCGAAGGCGAGCTCCAGCGTTCCGTAGTACTTGTCCCAGTCCTCAGGCCGCAACTCCCGCAATTCCGTCGTCATATGCCATGCCTACCAGGGTGAAGCGGGCGAAGCGACAGGATTTACGCGCGCTGACCGCGTGCCCCTGACGGGGGACAACGGGCACCTCCCGTGCGAAGTGTCTTGCCCGGTAGATAAGGTCCGGGAGCAATGGCAGGCAGGCGAGCGGAAGCAGAGACGTTTACAGCCCGGATGAAGAAGCGGATCCACCGGGCTCGGATAGGGCTGCGCAAATCCGGTGTCGACTACTTCAGAGGCGACGGCTCGGACTGGATCGCCCTGGCGGGACTGCTGCTCACCATCCCGGTGATCACCGTCTGCACGATCATCAACAACGTCTGGTGCTCGCCAGCCGCCCTGGTCCTGCCCATCGTGGCCGGCGGCCTGCTCCTGCGCCCCTCCAGCCTGCTCGGCCTGTACGCGGCATCGGCGGCCGCCCTGATCGTGGAGTCCGTCCAGCTCGGCCCGTACGCGGAAGGACCGTCACGGGTCACCCCCGGCGTGGTCCTGGTCGTCGCGGCCTGCGGCTTCTTCGGGCTGCTCATCGCGCAGTTCCGCACCCGCGTCGGGGTGCCCTGGCGCGGCGGCGGAACGATGCTCTTCGACCTGCGTGAACGTATCCGCGTACAGAGCAAGCTGCCGAAGCTGCCCCGCGGCTGGCACCGCGAGATGGCGCTGCGGCCGGCCGGCGGCCAGTCCTTCTCCGGCGACTTCGTCGTCGCGGCGCGTACGAACGGCGGGCGCACCCTGGAGGCCGTCCTCACCGACGTGTCGGGCAAGGGCATGGACGCGGGTTCGCGCGCCCTGCTCCTGTCGGGCGCCTTCGGCGGGCTGCTCGGCTCGCTGCCGCCGCACGCGTTCCTGCCCGCCGCCAACGGCTATCTCCTGCGCCAGGACTGGGACGAGGGCTTCGCGACCTCGATCCACCTGGTCCTCGACCTGGAGACGGGCGACTACGAACTCTTCTCGGCGGGCCACCCGCCGGGCCTGCAGCTCAGCGCGGGCAACGGCCGCTGGGAGGAGAAGGTCGCCGACGGCCCGCTCCTCGGGGTCTACGACGGGGCGCAGTTCGACCCGGTGAAGGGCTCCCTGCGCCCCGGTGACGTCCTGATGCTGTTCACCGACGGCATCGTCGAGGCGTCCGACCGGGACATCAGTGAGGGCATCGACCGCCTCACCGGGGAAGCCGACCGCTATGTCGCGGGCGGCTTCCACGGCGCTGCGTGGCATCTGATCGAGGCCGTCGCCAAGGACGTCAACGACGACCGTGCGCTGCTTCTGATCTGCCGCGAGGCGTCAGCGGGCGCCTGACACTTCGGGTGCGTCCTGCCGTTCGCCGTTGCCCGGCAGGATCCGGGCCAGCCATTTCGACCGGCCCGCGGCCAGCGGTCCGAGCACCGCAAGGACGAGCACATACCCCGCGATGAAGGGGGAGAGGCGTTCGTCGAGGTCCGCGGTGGCGGCCATCGTCGCGAGGATCAGGGCGAACTCGCCGCGGGCGAGGAGCGTCGTGGAGATGTTCGCCGCGGGGCCCGCCCCGAAGCCGTACACACGCGCCGCACCGACACCCGCGAGGACGTTCATGAGGAGCGTCAGGGCCACGGCGGCGAGCACCGGCCAGACCACCACGGGCAGGTCGCCCGGGTCGATGGAGAGCCCGAACGCGAAGAAGAAGATCGCCCCGAACGCGTCCCGCAGCGGATGCACCAGCTTGCGGATGCGTTCGCCCGACGCGGTGCTGCCCAGCATCAGGCCCACCATGAACGCGCCGATCGCGTCCGCGACCCCGAACCACTCGGAGACCCCGGCGACGAAGACAGCGGCCCCGAGGAAGGAGATGACGAGCAGCTCGTCGTCCTTGGTGTCCATGAGCCGCCCGACGACCTTCGTGCCGAAGCGGGCCGCGAGCGCGAGGAGCAGCAGGAAGCCGAAGGCCTTGCCGCCGTCCATGACGGCCGATGAGAGGCTGTCGGCGCCGGACAGGATGGGCTGCAGGGCGGCCAGATAGAGGGCGAGGAAGATGTCCTCGACGACGATGATGCCGAGGATCGGCTTGGTCTCGGGGTTGCCGAGCCGCCCGGTGTCGACGAGCACCTTGGTGACGATCGCCGACGAGGAGATGCCGAGCACTCCGGCGAGGACCAGCGCTTCGGAGGTGCCCCAGCCGAGCGCGAATCCGAAGCCCAGGCCCGCGCCGACGTTCAGCGCGAGATACGTCCCGCCGGCGACGGCCATCTTGCGGCCGCCGGTCCTGAGGTCGTCCATGTGGAACTCGAGGCCCAGATAGAAGAGCAGCAGGACCAGGCCGAGCGCCGAGAGCATCTCCAGGTCGTGGGGGTCGGAGACCAGGACCACGCCGGGGGTGTGCGGGCCGAGGAGGATCCCGGCCAGGATGAAGAGGGGGATGGTGGGGAGTCCGATGCGGCCGCCCACGCGGGCGAGCACGGCGGCGGCGAGAAAGGCGCCGCCCATGGCTATCAGGGTGTCTGCGTGTCCGATGGGCCCGTTCCTCCTGGTAGTCAGCGACGCCCCTCTTTGGCAAAGGAAGCGTCAAGAACGCGTCAATAGTTAGCTTACCAAACGATTTAGGTGGCAACTATGTAGGGCGTACATCCGACCCTTCCTGGGGCTACCCCCACCCCCGATCCGCCGGGCGCCCTCATGGTCCACAGCACCCCCGAATCCGTACGTTCGAGGTATCGACCAGGCGATCAGGGCGTACGGACGGAAGGCGGACGGAATCATGGGGCTGCGGCGCAAGAAGCGGACCGGCGAGGGCAGTTCCGAGGTGCCGCCGATGCCGGCCACGGCTCCCGGCGGCGACTGGGCCGTCGAACTGCGCGGCGTGTGCCGCCGGTACGGCCGCGGCTCCGCCGCCGTGCACGCCCTCGGCGGCATCGACCTCGCCCTCGAACGCGGCAGCTTCACCGCGGTCATGGGCCCCTCCGGATCCGGCAAGTCGACCTTCCTGCAGTGCGCCGCCGGGCTCGACCGGCCGAGCGCGGGCACGGTCCGGCTTGGCGGCACGGAGATCACCGGCATGAGCGAGAACAAGCTCACCGAGCTGCGCCGGGCCCGCCTCGGCTTCGTCTTCCAGGCCTTCAACCTGCTGCCCTCGCTGACCGTCGAGCAGAACGTGGTGCTGCCCATGCGTCTGGCGGGACGCCGCCCTGACCGCCGGGCGGCCGCCGCCATCCTTGCCCGCGTCGGCCTCGGCGGCGACAAGCACAAGCGGCGCCCCGGCGAGCTCTCCGGCGGCCAGCAGCAGCGCGTCGCGATCGCCCGCGCCTTGGTCACCGCCCCGGATGTGGTTTTCGCCGATGAGCCGACGGGCGCGCTGGATACGACGACGGCCGCGGAGATCCTCGGCTTGCTCCGCTCGGCGGTCGACGGCATGGGCGCCACCGTCGTCATGGTCACGCATGATCCGGCGGCTGCGGCCTATGCGGACCGGGTGCTGTTTCTCGCCGATGGCGTGATCGTGGACCGGTTGGAGCGGGCGTCCGCCGGGGAGATCGCCTCGCGCATGGCCGACCTGGCTGCTCCGGCGTTTGCGGCTGCCGCGGCTTGAGTTTCTTTCTGCGGGCCGGATGTGGCTGGTCGCTCCCCCAAGTTCTCGGCTTCGCTCGAACAGGGGGACCCCCCTCGCGGCGGAGCCGCACATGTCAGAGCCCCGCGCCCCCTGCCGGGGCCCTTCAACTCCGGAGATCAGTCATGCAGTTGATGCCGAACGGGCTCGCTCGTGCCGCGGTTCGTTTCAAGCCCGCCGCCTTCGTCGGCACGTTCGTCGCGCTGATGATGGCCGCGACGATCGTGTCCGCGTGCGGCATCCTCCTGGAGACGGGCCTGCGCGCGTCGGTGCCGCCCACCCGGTACGCCGGCGCCCCCGTGGTGGCCGCCGCCGACCAGATGGCCCACTTCAAGGTGGGCGGAAGCGACTCGACCTCGGTGGTGCCCGACCGCGCGCGGCTCGACAACTCCCTTGTGGCCAAGGCGGGTTCGGCCCCCGGAGCGCGCAAGGCCGTCGCGGACGTCAGCTTCCCCGTGCAGTCGCGCGGCGCGGACGTCACGGCGCACGGCTGGGGCTCCACCGCGTTCACCGGCGAGAAACTCACGGCGGGCAAGGCGCCCCGCAGCGGCGAAGTGGTCCTTTCGGGCGCCAAGGCGTCCGTGGGGGACCGCGTCACGCTCACCACGGCGGACGGCCCCCGGCAGTTCCGGGTGGCGGGTCTGACCGCTCAACAGGGCGCCCCCACGGCCTGGTTCGCCGACTCCGACGCCGTACGCATCTCAGGGCACCCCGGCCGCGTCGACGCCATCGCCGTACTGCCGAAGGCGGGCGTCACGGACGCCGCCCTCAAGTCCCAGGTGGCGCACGCCATCGGCGGCAAGGCCAAGGTGTACACGGGCGACGACCGCGGCAGCGCCGGGGACGCCACGCTCGACAACGCCAAGGAGCTCCTGACCGGACTCGGCGGCTCGTTCGGCGGCGTCGCCACCATGGTCGCCGTGTTCACCGCCGCGGGCACCGTGGCGCTCTCCGTCGGTCAGCGGGCCCGTGAGTACGCGCTGCTGCGGGCGATCGGCACGACCCCGCGGCAGATCCGCCGCACCATCGCCACGGAGACCCTCCTGGTCGCGCCGCTCGCGGGCGCGCTCGGCTGCCTGCCCGGGATCGCCCTGGCGAGCTGGTGGTTCGGCCAGCTGCAGGAGAAGGGCGCCATCCCGGAGGCGGTCGACCTGTCCATCTCCTTCATCCCGCTCGTCTCCGCCGCGGGCGCCGTCCTGCTCACCGCGCTGTCCGCCGGGTACATGGCGGCCCGCCGCCCCTCCCGCATCAAGCCGGGCCAGGCGCTGAGCGAGTCCTCCGTGGAGCGCCTGCGGCCCGGTTGGATCCGTACGCCCCTTGGGATCGCGGCAGCGGCCGGCGGATGTGTGCTCGCGGGCGTCGCCTCGTCGACGAGCGGCGCGGACGCGGCGAACGCGGCGCTCGGCGTGGTCATGCTGTTCATGCTGGCCGTGGCCCTGCTCGGCCCGCTGGTCGCCCGCGCGTGCGCCGCCCTGTTCGGCCTCCCGCTGCGCGGCGCGGGCGCCTCCGCGTCGCTCGCGGCCGCCAACTCCCGTACGAATGCCAGGCGGTTGGCCTCGGCGATCACCCCCATAGTCCTCGCGATGGCGTTCTCATCGACCCTCGTCTTCATGCACACAAGCGAGGACTGGGTCGCCCACGACCAGCAGCGCGATGGCATCACGGCGGACCACATCGTGACGGCGTCGGGCACGGGCCTCGCCCCTGACGCGGTGTCGCGGGCGGCGCGGGCGCCCGGGGTCACCTCGGCGGTGGGCCTGCTCAAGACGTCCGTCCTCGTCCCGGCGGGCTCCGGCGGCGACCGCTGGCTCGAGTCGGCGTCGGCGCAGGGCGTGACGGGCTCGACGCGCGATCTCACCCAGGTGCAGGACCTGGACGTGAAATCCGGCTCCCTGTCCACTCTCGGCAAGGGGGAGGTCGCCGTCGACGCGATGCTGGCGGACAACGCGCACGTGAAGACGGGGGACAGGCTGAACCTCCGTATGCCGGACGGCACGGAGGCCTCGCGGAAGGTGGTGGCGACGTACGGCAGGGGCCTCGGCCTCTCCCAGGTCACGCTCCCCGCCACGGACGTGAAGCGCCACGTGACATCGCCCTTCGCCACGGAAATCTGGACCACGGGCAAGGCCCCGAAGGCCCTGACCGCCCTCGGCGAACTCCGCGACCGCGACGGCTACGCAACCGCCCAGTCCCTGGACCGAGAGCTCAACGCCTGGGCGAACACGACGATGGCGGCGGTACTCGGCGGCTTCGCGGCGATAGCCGCGGTGAACACTCTCGCCATGACGGTCCTTGACCGACGCCGCGAACTGGCCACCCTCCGGCTGATCGGCTCCACGCGCCGCCAGGTGATGCGGATGGTCCGCTGGGAGGCACTCCTGGTCGCGTGCGCGGGCATAGTGATCGGCTCGGCGATAGCCCTGGCAACGCTGATCCCCATGACCAACGGCCTGACGGGCGAGTCCCCGTACATCCCACCGCCGGTGTACGCAGGCTTCGCGACGGCAATCCTGACCCTGGGCCTGGCATCGACCCTGCTCCCGGCAAGGGCGGTACTACGGGACTGATTCCTTCCCACCCACCCACCCGATTGCCCGGCAGCGGCCCGGTCTGCCCACGCGCCGTCGTCGGCCGCGCCGCCGTACCGCCCACCCACCACTTGCCCGGCAGCGCCCTCAGCCCGCCGACCCGCGACTGCCGGCCGCGCCGCCGTACCGCCCACCCACCGTTTGCCCGGCAGCGGTCCCAGCCTGCCGACGCGCCGTCGTCGGCCGCGCCGCCGTACCGCCGCTTCGCGGCGAAAGCTTTCCCGCCCGCCCGCCCGATTGCCCGGCACTTGCCCACCCACCCATCGACAGGTCTCCCAGCCCGGCCGCAGGCATTTCAGCCCGTCCGGCGTTTGAGGACGAACTCGCCGAAGGCGGTGATCTGCGGCCACCTCGCGGCCGGCGCAGCCGGAAATTTTCGGGAAGGGGCGGGATTGGGGAAAGAATCCCCGCATGAACCCCAGCCCTCGCCCCAACCCCAACCCCAACCCCACCCCCAACCCCACCCCCAACCCCCGCCCCCACCTAACCCTCCCCGAGGTAGAAGCCATAGCCCGAGCGGCCCACGCCGCCCAGAAGGACAAGGCGGGGCGGCCCTACGCCGAGCACCTGCACGCGGTGGCCGAAGGCACCCGCTCCCGCGGCGGCACCCCGGACCAGATCGCCGCCGCCTGGCTCCACGACGCAGTGGAAGACGACGCACTCAGCGAGCAGTGGCTGCGCGACGCGCCCCTCACCCAACGTACGAAGGACATCGTCCGAGCCCTCACCAAGCAGAAGGGAGAAACCCCCGAGGCCTACGCGACCCGCATCCTCGCCACCCCCGGCGCCCGCCTCGTGAAGGAGGCCGACATGGCCCACAACGCGAACCCGGCCCGCCTAGCGAAGCTAGACGGGCCGACCCGCACCCGCCTCACAGCGAAGTACGCCCACATGCGCGCCCTGCTGGGCGCATGACCAGCGGCTGTCGGCTAACCGGCGCCGGATGAAGCCTTGGCCCGCTCCCGGGCCAACGCCGCCGCATCCCGCTTGAACGCCCACTCCATCTTCGGCTCCATGGCGAAACGGAACATCCGCTGCACCGGAGGCGTACAGAGCAGGGTCACCACCGAGGCGGCCACCAGCGTCACGACGACCTCACCGGCCGGCTTGTGCATCCACTCGTAGTCCTCGAACCAGCCCCAGAAGCGCGAGCCCTTGGCGAGGAAGCCGTGCAGCAGATAGCCGTACAGCGTTCCCGCGCCCAGCACGGTGAACCACATCTTCCGGCGCGGCACCCACGCGAAGAAGCACGCGGTGAGGACGGCGGAGCAGCCGAACAGCGCCAGCGTCATCACGACACCGGCCCACCACGGCGCGCCCAACTCCTGCGCGCTGTCCCGGCGGTAGAACCACGCCGAGCTCATCCGCGGAGCGGCCCAGTACGCCATGAGGACCGCGCTCGCGAAGACGGGGATGGAGAGCAGCCGCACCTCGCGCCGCCGCACCAGCTGGAAGTACTCGGGCTTCATGAACAGTCCGAGCACGAAGAACGGCATGAACTGCAGCACCCGCTGCAGATCGAGATCGTCGCCGATGTCCGGTGAGATCGTGGCGAGTACGGCGATGGCGATGGCGAGCGGCACCGGCCAGCGCACGATCTTCCACAGCGGGGTCGTCAGACGCCAGACGAAGAGCGCGACCAGGAACCAGGTGAGGTACCAGGGGTCGAGGAGGCTGATCGGCTGGGTCGGATCGTCGTCCGCGTAGCGCTTGAAGAAGGTGTACGCGACTTCGAAGATGACGTACGGCACGGCGACACCGGTCACAAGACGCTTGAGCCGGTCGGCCCGCATGTCGAAGCTGCGCGAGAAATAGCCGGAGATCAGGATGAACGCCGGCATATGGAAGGTGTAGACGGTCATGTACAGCGCCTCGGCGGCGCGGCTGTGATCCGTCAGCGGCTCCCAGGAATGAGCCATGGCCACCAGGACGATCGCCAGATACTTGGCGTTGTCGAAGAACGCGTCGCGCTGCTTGGCGGGTTGGCCCGTGGAAGCCGGTTTGCCCGGTCGGGCGGTGTTGCCGGCCGCAGCATGGGAAGGGGTCGCGGCCGTGGGGAATTGGGGGGCGCGGGGAGTAGGCACTCCGGCCGCCGGCTCTTGGGCCGGGGGGAGCGGCGCCCGGTGGCGGCCGTGCGGTTGAACCGAGTTCGTCACAGGCCCTCCCACCATGAGCTCGGTGAGACGATCTGGGACCGCACTGCGCTTGCGGGGATGGTGGCAGCGTGGAACATCTGAGGCACCCTAGCGTCGCCCGAGTGTTTTCGTAAAACCCTCAACACGGCTGTCATCTCAATCACAGACGGATCCTGGCTAATACGGTCCGAGTACCCGAGGAATCACCAAAGTCGACATGGTGATTCACCTCCTTACGGGCCGCCCGCAGGCCGTCCGGGTGTCCAGAACGTCACAACTCATCCCGCTTAAACGGCGCATAACGCCCGCAGGCGACTCTGGTGAAATGTCCGATTGATTGGCTCTTTGTGGAGCCCGCGGTGTGGGCCCGGCGACAATTCGAATTTCCCGCGAACAACTTGTGTGGCAATGGAAACGATCAAGCCGAATTAGCGGAGGTGCGCGGGGCTCGAATTGCCGTGTGGGGGCGCCCTGTTCATGCGCCCCAGGGTCGCCCCCCGGCCGCCGGGGTCGCGCCCGGCACGTGCGGCGCTGGCCGACGATGTGTCACCTGCCGCATACGGATGGCGCGTTGGTGGCACGATGGTTCTGGCGGGGGTGTGCGGGGTCGTACCCCCCGGGCCGGGGAGAGACCGACCTAGGGTGTGATCAGTGTGGCCATTTCGCTGTCAGTGGTGTTGCTGTTGGCGATCATCCTTGTGGTGCTGATCCGCGGGGGATCGATCAAGGCGGGGCCGGCGATCGTCGCGGTGCTCTTCGGGTTCTTCCTCGCCTCAACCGGAATGGCACCCTCCATAAACCGCTTCCTCAATGAAGTGGCGGAGACCATCAACTCGATCAGCTTCTGAAACGCCTCAGGCCCGGTTCTGAGGAACCGGGCCTGAGGTCGACAGAGCGGGCGACGGGAATCGAACCCGCGTAGCTAGTTTGGAAGACTAGGGCTCTACCATTGAGCTACGCCCGCACAGATCGCGCCACGGAAATCGCTGGTCGGCGACCGCGGCACGGCAAGCATCGTAGCGGGTCGGACGCACTCCCCGCACACCCCGTACGTACTCCCGATTAAGCGGGGGTCGCACGGCCTGCGGGCATGTACCCTACGTGTCGCACCGACGGGGTGTGGCGCAGCTTGGTAGCGCGTCCGCTTTGGGAGCGGAAGGCCGTGGGTTCAAATCCCGCCACCCCGACCACCAGGCTGATCGATCGAGTCGATCAAGGCCGCCCCGTCGATCAGCCGCCCGACGGGCCTCTCAAGATCGCATTGTGGGTCGGCTCCCGCTTGCCGTTACTATGCAAGCTGTGTGCCCGTGTGTCTCTGAGCCGGGCAGAATCCCAAGAAGTCAGCCCCAAGGAGACCGAACCGTGAAGAGCGCCGTGGAGACCCTGAACCCGACTCGGGTTCGGCTCACTGTTGAGGTGCCCTTCGAGGAGCTCAAGGACAGCCTCGACGCGGCGTACAAGAAGATCAACCAGCAGGTCACGGTGAAGGGCTTCCGCAAGGGCAAGATCCCGGCCCGCGTCATCGACCAGCGGTTCGGTCGCGGCGCCGTTCTCGAAGAGGCCGTCAACGACGCGCTCCCGAAGTTCTACACCGAAGCGGTCAACGAGGCCGAGCTCAACGTCCTGGGCCAGCCCGAGGTGGACATCACCGAGCTGAAGGACAACGAGACCCTCAACTTCACCGCTGAGGTCGACATCCGTCCCGCGATCGAGATCCCGGACTACTCCGGCATCGAGGTCGAGGTCGACGCGGTCGAGGTCAGCGACGAGGACGTCGAGAAGGCCGTCGAGGAGCTCCGTGAGCGCTTCGCGTCCACCTCGCCGGTCGAGCGTGCCGCCGAGGACGGCGACGTCGTGACGATCGACCTGGAGGCCAAGGTCGAGGGCGAGGTCCTGGAGGACGGCGTCGCGTCCGGCGTCTCCTACACGATCGGCTCCGGCGAGCTCCTCGAGGGCATCGACGACGCCGTGAAGGGCCTGGAGGCCGGTGGCGAGGCCACCTTCACCTCCGAGCTCAAGGGCGGCTCGGCAGCCGGCAAGGAGTCCGAGGTCACCGTCAAGGTCACCCAGGTCGCCGCCCGTGAACTGCCGTCCCTGGACGACGACTTCGCGCAGCTCGCGTCGGAGTTCGACACCCTGGACGAGCTCAAGGCCGACAGCCGCAAGCGCCTCGAGAACATGAAGCAGTACGACCAGGCGACGCAGGCCCAGGAGCGTGTCCTGGAGAAGCTGCTCGAGCTGGTCGAGGTCCCGGTCCCCGAGAAGCTCCTCGCGGACGAGATCGAGACCCGCAAGCACAACCTGGTGAACCACCAGCTCGGCCAGATGGGCCTCGACCTCGCGAAGTACCTGGAGATCCAGGGCAAGACCGAGGAAGAGTTCGACGCCGAGACCAAGCAGCAGGCCGAGAAGGGCATCAAGACGCAGTTCGTCCTTGACGAGCTCGTCAACAAGGAGAAGCTGAACGTGAACCAGGAGGAGCTCACCGAGCACCTCATGCGTCGCGCGCAGTCCTCCGGCATGTCCCCCGACCAGTTCGCCCAGGCCGTCGTCGAGGGCGGCCAGGTCCCGATGCTGGTCGGCGAGGTCGCCCGCGGCAAGGCCCTCGCGGTCGTCGTCGAGGCTGCCACGGTCAAGGACACCAACGGCGAGGTCGTCGACCTGGACGACGAGGACGAGACGGAGACGGCCGCCGAGGTCGTCGCCGAGGCCACGGAGTCGGCTGACGCCGCCGAGGGGAAGACCGAGGCCTGAGTCTCGCTCTGACGCTCGTACGACAGGGCCCCCGGGACTTCGGTCCCGGGGGCCCTGTCGTGCCCCGCAAGGGGCGCGGGGAACTGCGCGAGCAACCACGTACAAGCCGCACCCGCCGTAGACCTGCTGCGCCAGACGCGACTGCGGCCCTGCGGGGCTGAGCGCGCAGTTCCCCGTGCCCCTTACGGGGCGCCCCCCCGGCAGGGTGCTACCTGCGCTCACAGCGAACAGTTCCATTTGCGGGATTCCCCGAAGGGACCCGCGCGTTAGGGTCCATGAATACGAGGGCAGGGGAGTCCCCGAAGCCGCCCCGGAGCGGCGAGCACGCGGGGTCCCTAGCCTCAGAAGAAGACGTGAGACGGCCCGGCGCCGTCGTAAGACGAGCAGGTGGATACGTGACGAATCTGATGCCCTCCGCCGCCGGCGACCCCTCCATCGGTGGTGGCCTCGGCGACCAGGTCTACAACCGGCTGCTCGGCGAGCGGATCATCTTCCTCGGCCAGGCCGTGGACGACGACATCGCCAACAAGATCACCGCGCAGCTGCTGCTCCTTGCCGCAGAGCCGGACAAGGACATTTTCCTCTACATCAACAGCCCTGGTGGATCCATCACGGCCGGCATGGCGATCTACGACACCATGCAGTACATCCAGAACGACGTGGTGACGATCGCGATGGGCATGGCCGCCTCGATGGGCCAGTTCCTGCTCAGCGCCGGCACGCCCGGCAAGCGCTTCGCGCTGCCGAACGCCGAGATCCTGATCCACCAGCCCTCCGCCGGACTCGCGGGCTCCGCGTCGGACATCAAGATCCACGCCGAGCGGCTCCTTCTCACCAAGAAGAAGATGGCCGAGCTCACCGCGTTCCACACGGGTCAGACCGTCGAGCAGGTCACGCACGACTCGGACCGTGACCGCTGGTTCGACCCGGAAGAGGCCAAGGCGTACGGCCTCATCGACGACATCATGCCCAACGCGGCCAGCATGCCGGGCGGCGGCGGCACCGGAGCCTGAGCCTCACCGCTCAGCCATCCGAAGCCGACACAGCCCACGCTCCTCAGGAGACCTACAGAGATGAAGAACTACCCCGGCAGCGGCCTCTACGAGCGCACTCAGGCCGAGTACACCGGCCCCACCGCCGAATCCCGCTACGTCATCCCGCGCTTCGTCGAGCGCACCTCGCAGGGCGTGCGCGAGTACGACCCGTACGCGAAGCTCTTCGAGGAGCGCGTGATCTTCCTCGGCGTGCAGATCGACGACGCGTCCGCCAACGACGTCATGGCGCAGCTCCTGTGCCTGGAGTCGATGGACCCGGACCGCGACATCTCGGTCTACATCAACAGCCCCGGCGGCTCCTTCACGGCGCTCACGGCCATCTACGACACGATGCAGTTCGTGAAGCCCGACGTGCAGACGGTCTGCATGGGCCAGGCCGCCTCCGCGGCCGCCGTGCTCCTCGCGGCGGGCACGCCGGGCAAGCGCATGGCGCTGCCGAACGCGCGCGTCCTGATCCACCAGCCGTACAGCGAGACCGGCCGGGGGCAGGTCTCCGACCTGGAGATCGCCGCCAACGAGATCCTCCGGATGCGTGCGCAGCTGGAGGAGATGCTGGCCAAGCACTCCACGACGCCGATCGAGAAGATCCGCGACGACATCGAGCGCGACAAGATCCTCACTGCCGAGGACGCGCTGGCGTACGGCCTGATCGACCAGATCATCTCCACCCGGAAGATGAACAACTCCTCGGTCGTCTGACGCAGAGCTGTAGCATCTGCCGCTCCTTGGCATGGTTCGCGAACCGATCCCGATCGGTTCACGTCAAAGCGAACCGTGCCAAGGGGGGCCCGAACGGGGGGCCCGGCAAGGTACCGTCGGATATGAGGCACCAGGAGCCGCTGAACGTGGCGTCTCCCAGGCGAAGGGGAAGCACCTCGTGGCACGCATCGGTGACGGCGGCGATCTGCTCAAGTGCTCGTTCTGCGGGAAGAGTCAGAAGCAGGTCAAGAAGCTCATCGCAGGCCCCGGTGTGTACATCTGCGATGAGTGCATCGATCTCTGTAACGAGATCATCGAGGAAGAGCTCGCGGAGACGAGCGAGGTGCGGTGGGAGGAACTCCCCAAGCCTCGCGAGATCTACGAATTCCTCGAGGGATACGTCGTGGGCCAGGAGCCCGCGAAGAAGGCTCTCTCGGTAGCGGTGTACAACCACTACAAGCGGGTCCAGGCCGGCGAGACCGGCGGGGCGCAGGGACGTGACGACGCGATCGAACTCGCCAAGTCCAACATCCTGTTGCTCGGTCCGACCGGCTCCGGCAAGACCCTCCTCGCGCAGACGCTCGCGCGCATGCTGAACGTCCCGTTCGCCATCGCCGACGCGACGGCGCTGACGGAGGCGGGCTATGTCGGCGAGGACGTGGAGAACATCCTCCTGAAGCTGATCCAGGCCGCTGACTACGACGTCAAGAAGGCCGAGACCGGCATCATCTACATCGACGAGATCGACAAGGTCGCCCGCAAGAGCGAGAACCCGTCGATCACGCGCGATGTCTCGGGTGAGGGCGTCCAGCAGGCCCTGCTGAAGATCCTGGAAGGCACGACGGCTTCCGTGCCACCCCAGGGCGGTCGCAAGCACCCGCACCAGGAGTTCATCCAGATCGACACGACGAACGTCCTGTTCATCGTGGGCGGTGCCTTCGCGGGCCTGGAGAAGATCATCGAATCCCGCGCGGGCGCGAAGGGCATCGGCTTCGGCGCCACGATCCACTCCAAGCGGGAGCTTCAGGAGAAGGACCGGTTCGAGGACATCATGCCGGAGGACCTGGTGAAGTTCGGGATGATCCCCGAGTTCATCGGCCGCCTCCCGGTCATCACGTCCGTACACAACCTGGACCGCGAGGCCCTGCTCCAGATCCTCGTCGAGCCGCGCAACGCACTGGTGAAGCAGTACCAGCGCCTGTTCGAACTCGACGGCGTGGAGCTGGACTTCGAGCGCGAGGCGCTGGAGGCGATCGCCGACCAGGCGATCCTGCGCCAGACCGGCGCGCGAGGCCTGCGCGCCATCATGGAGGAGGTCCTCCAGTCGGTGATGTACGAGGTCCCGTCCCGCAAGGACGTGGCCCGCGTCGTCATCACGGCGGACGTCGTCCACTCGAACGTGAACCCGACGTTGGTGCCGCGTGATGCGCGGGGGCCGGGCGCGGGGGAGCAGAAGTCGGCGTAGCGGTTACGTACGCAGAAGGGGCGCCCGGCGATTGATTCGCCGGGCGCCCCTTTTTTCACGTACCCGTGACTACTTGACCTCGACGCGGACCTCGTCGCGCAGCTTGGCGGCCATGGAGGCGGTGTCCTCCATGGTCAGCTTCTTGCCGGTCGCGGTGGCGGAGGCGTCGCTGCGGCCGACGAACGCGACGGTGCTGTGGTCACCCCACACGCACATCGGCACCTGGAAGGTGTTGGGGATGCCGTCCTCCGTCTCGGCGGAGTCGGCGCCGCCCATGCGGAATTCGGCCTCCTGGCACTTCATGATGCCGTTCTCGAAGCCGTCGGGCGTGAACTCCTCGGGCTCGCCCTTGAGATGCATGCCTTCGGAGTCGCCGGTCTCGGCGTTCTTCTTCATCTGGGCGAACATGGCGTCGACGACCTTCTCCGGGTCCTCGATGTCGCCGTACGCGCCGCCGAAGTTGATGGCCTTCATGGTGGCGCCGTCACCGGCCTGGTAGTTGCCGTTGACGTTCTTGGGGTCGGTGACGCCGGCCTGCTCAAGCTCCTTGAGGTCGTCGTCCTCCATGCCGCCGCCGGCGCCCTCCTGCTTCTTGTACTCGCCGAGCACGGTCGCGGGCGTCGTCAGCTTGTACGTCTTGCCGTCGTCGGCGACGTCACTGCTGCCCCCGCCCGCGGTGAACCACCACACGCCACCGGCGATCGCGACGAGCGCGACGACGGCACCGATGATGAGCCCGGTCTTCTTCCCGCCGCCACCACCGGCGGGCGGCGGCGGAACCTGCCCGTACGGGGCCTGAGGCGGCTGCCCGTACGGAGCCTGGGGCTGCTGGGGGTAGCCGTAGCCGGGCTGCGGCGCCTGCGGCTGCTGGCCGTACGGCCCCGGCTGCTGCGGCTGCTGACCGCCGTACGGACCCGGCTGGTTGTAGCTCATTACGTGGGTTTCCCTCCGCGTATTGATGTGGTCCCGACATCCTGACTGATGGGGGTGGGGACGCGGAGGGCGGGCCTGCCTCCTGGCGCACTTCAGTGGCCGAGGTGGGAGCGAGTGGTTCAGGCCGATAGCGGCGCCAGAAATTGATCACTACCGCTCGGACTGATCTACTGATGTATGACCACGTCAACCGCCACTTCTGGCGGCTGGCAGAACAAGTACTGATGGGGGTACAGCGTGAAGTCGCTGAATGCGAAGCGAGTTTTGGTGGCGGCAAGTATGACCGCAGCGGCAGCAGTTGTGCCGATCGTGACGGCGGCTCCGGCGTCGGCCACGCCGATCGAGTGCGTCACTTACCTGAAGCACGAGGGCTATTCAATTGGGTCGAAGGCGATAAACTCCTGCAAGAACGGGGACTCCGGCAGCGCGGTTATCCGGCAGTCGTGCCCCGTCACCCTTGTGACGTTCGGCGTTAAGCCCAATCACGCCGCCACCGCATGCCGTGCGGCGGCGGCCTAGGCGTTGCATCCGTAGGCTCGTGTTTGGAGGGCGATGTCCCCTCCAAACACGTTCGGTTGCCTCAGAGCTTGACGCGGACTTCCCCGCGGAACTTGGCCGTCGTCTCCGCGGCCGCGTCGAGGTCGGCGGGCTTGCCGCCCATCGCGCTCGCCATGTCCGTGGTGATCGCGATGCCGATGGTGCTGTTGTCGCCCCAGATGCAGGTCGCCATCGACATGTCGCTCGGGCCCGCGGTGCTGCCGGTCCCGGCCGAGCCGAGGTTGTACTTCATCTCCTGGCACTTCATCACCGCGCCATCGAGCCCGGCGGGCTTGTACTCCTTGGGCTCGCCGACCAGCGTCATCTTCTCGCCCGTGCTGCCGCTGCCGCTTTCGTTGGCGTTCTTCTCCGCCTCGCCGAACATCGCGTCGACGACCTTTTCGGGGTCCGCGATGTCGCCGTAGACGCCGTTGAACTGCAGGAGCTTCTGCGAGAGTGGGTTCTCTTCGCTGCCCGACTGGTACTGGGCTGCGACGTCCTTGGCGTTCTTCACGCCGTACTGCTCGGCCTTCGCGACGTCGCCGGAGCTCATGCCCCCTTCGGCGGGGCCCTCCTTCTTCTTCTTGTACTCCGTGAGGACCGTCGCCGGGGTGATCAGCTTGTGCGGGCCGTCGTCCTTGACGCCGGAGTCGTCGCCTCCGCCCGCCACGTTCGAGGAGCCGCCGTCCTTGCCGCCCTTCTCGTCGTCACCGCCGGCGAAGACGAAGTAGCCGCCCACCGCCGCCGCTATGACCACGGCCACGGCGCCGATGATGAGGCCGACCTTCTTGCCGCCGCCCTGCGGGGGCGGAGGCGGCGGGACCTGCCCGTAGGGGGCCTGCGGCTGCTGGCCGTAGGGGCCAGGCTGCTGGGGCTGGCTGTAGTTGCCCTGCTGCGGAGCCTGCTGCGGGTAGCCGTAGCCGGGCTGGGGGGCCTGGGGCTGCTGACCGTAGGGGCCGGGCTGCTGAGGCTGCCCACCGCCGTACGGTCCGGGCTGCTGGGGCTGCTGGCCACCGTACGGGCCCGGCTGGTTGTAACTCATTGTCTGGGGTTCCCTCCGTGCTTATGCGTATCAGACATCCTGACGGAAGCAGCCCCGGCCGATGCGACCGGGGCTGCTGAGCGAGACGCGCGATGCCGCGCGGCGTCAGGCCTTGACTCGGACTTCCTTGCGGAACTTCGTCGTTGTGTCGGCGGCGTCCTCGAGCGAGGGGCTCTTGCCCGTGATGGCGCTCGCCATCTCGACCGGGATCACGACACCGATGGTGCTCTTGTCGCCCCAGATGCAGACCGGCATCCGGATCTCCTTGGGACCGGAGGCCGAGCCGCTGGAGGGGGAGTCGTTCTTGATGACCGTCTCCTGGCACTTGAGCACGGCGCCGTCGGCGTCGAAGCTCTTGGGGCTGCCGACCAGTTCGCCCGTGTCGCTCTGCTCCGACGCGGACTTCTCCTTCATCTTGGCGAACATCCCGTCGACGACCTTGGAGGGGTCGTCGATCTCTCCGTAGACGCCCATGAACTTGATCATCTTCCCGGCGAGCGGGTTGCTCTCGTCGCCGGACTGGTACTCGGCGTCCACAGGAGTGCCGTTCTTGACGCCATCCTTCTCGGCGTCCTTCATGGCCTCGTCATCGAAGCCGTCGCTGGCCCCGGCCTTCTTCTTGTAGTCGGAGAGCACCGTCTCCGGAGTGACCAGCTTGTGCGCCCCGTCGTCCGCGACCGCCGAGTTGCCGCCGCCCGAGGAGTCCTTGCCCGCGGTGAACCACCACACGCCGCCGCCGATCGCGACGAGAGCGACGATCGCGCCGATGATGAGGCCGGTCTTCTTGCCGCCACCCGCGGGCGGCGGCGGAGGCGGAACCTGCCCGTAGGGGGCCTGCTGCTGACCGTACGGGCCAGGCTGCTGGGGCTGGCTGTAGCCGCCCTGCTGCGGAGGAACACCCTGCGGCGCCTGCTGGGGGTAGCCATAGCCGGGCTGCGGGGCCTGCGGCTGCTGGCCGTAGGGGCCAGGCTGGCCCGGCTGCTGACCGTACGGTCCGGGCTGCTGCGGCTGCCCGCCGTACGGGCCCGGCTGGTTGTAGCTCATTGCGTGGGTTCCCCTCCGAACGCTTATGTGTTCCCGACATCCTGTACGAAGGAGACGCGCCATGGGGCGCGGGGCGGCAACCGTTACTGAAGAATCCGGTTTCGGGACGGGCCTGTGACACCTCTAAACTGAGCCCGTGACCGAGAACACTCAGCAGCAGAATCCAGCGCCCACCTCCGAACTGCCGACCCAGTACGCGCCGGCCGAGGTAGAGGGGACGCTGTACGAGCGCTGGGTAGACCGGGGCTACTTCGCCGCCGACGAGAAGAGCGAGAAGCCGCCGTACACCGTCGTCATCCCGCCGCCGAACGTCACCGGCTCCCTGCACCTGGGCCACGCCTTCGAGCACACGCTCATCGACGCCCTCACCCGCCGCAAGCGCATGCAGGGCTTCGAGACGCTGTGGCAGCCGGGCATGGACCACGCAGGCATCGCCACCCAGAACGTGGTCGAGCGCGAGCTCGCCAAGGAGGGCAAGTCCCGCCACGACCTGGGCCGTGAGGCCTTCGTCGAGCGTGTCTGGCAGTGGAAGGGCGAGTCCGGCGGCCAGATCTCCGGGCAGATGCGGCGCCTCGGCGAGGGTGTGGACTGGGACCGTGAGCGGTTCACCATGGACGAGGGTCTCTCGCAGGCCGTCCAGACCATCTTCAAGAAGCTGTACGACGACGAGCTGATCTACCGCGCCGAGCGCATCATCAACTGGTGCCCGCGCTGTCTGACGGCCATCTCGGACATCGAGGTCGAGTATCAGGACGACGACGGCGAGCTCGTCTCGCTGAAGTACGGGGACGGGGACGAGACCGTCGTCGTCGCCACCACCCGCGCCGAGACGATGCTCGGTGACACCGCCATCGCCGTCCACCCGGAGGACGAGCGGTACAAGCACCTCGTCGGCAAGCTCATCAAGCTGCCGCTGACCGACCGCTCCATCCCGGTCGTCGCGGACGAGCACGTCGACCCCGAGTTCGGCACCGGCTGCGTCAAGGTGACGCCCGCCCACGACCCGAACGACTTCGAGATCGGTCAGCGCCACGGCCTGCCGAACATCGCGGTCATGGACGAGCACGCGGTCATCACGGTCCCTGGTCCCTTCCAGGGGCTTGATCGACTGGAGGCTCGCTCCGCCATCGTCGGCGCCCTGCGCGCCGAGGGTCGCATCGTCGCCGAGAAGCGTCCGTACTCCCACTCGGTCGGCCACTGCTCGCGCTGCAAGACCACCATCGAGCCGCGTCTTTCGATGCAGTGGTGGGTCAAGGTCGGCCCGCTCGCGAAGGCCGCGGGCGACGCGGTCCGCGACGGCCAGGTCAAGATCCACCCGCAGGAGATGGAGAAGCGCTACTTCGACTGGGTCGACAACCTCCACGACTGGTGCATCTCGCGCCAGCTGTGGTGGGGCCACCGCATTCCGGTCTGGTACGGGCCGAATGGCGAAGTCGTCTGCGTCGGACCGGATGACGAGGTGCCGACCGGCGAGGGCTGGTACCAGGACTCGGACGTCCTGGACACCTGGTTTTCCTCCGGCCTGTGGCCGTTCTCCACGCTCGGCTGGCCCGAACAGACCGAGAGCCTCGAGAAGTTCTATCCGAACTCGGTCCTGGTCACCGGCTACGACATCCTCTTCTTCTGGGTCGCCCGGATGATGATGTTCGGCCTGTACGCGATGGACGGCACCCCGCCGTTCCACACGATCGTGCTGCACGGCATGGTCCGCGACCAGTTCGGCAAGAAGATGTCGAAGTCCTTCGGCAACGCGGTCAACCCGCTGGACTGGATGGACAAGTACGGCTCGGACGCCCTGCGCTTCACGCTGGCCCGCGGCGCCAACCCCGGCACGGACGTGCCGATCGGCGAGGACTGGGTCCAGGGCTCGCGCAACTTCGCCAACAAGATCTGGAACGCCACGCGCTTCGCGCTGATGAACGGCGCCACCACCGAGGGCGAACTCCCGCCCGCGGAACAGCTGTCGGCCACCGACCGCTGGGTGCTCTCGCGGCTGAACGCGACGGTCGCCGAGGTCGACGCGTTCTACGACGACTACCAGTTCGCCAAGCTGTCGGACGCCCTCTTCCACTTCGCGTGGGACGAGGTCTTCGACTGGTACGTCGAGCTGTCCAAGACCACGTTCATGGGCGGCGGCGAGGCGGCCAGGGTCTCCGGCCGTGTCCTGGGCGAGGTCCTCGACGTCACCCTGCGTCTGCTGCACCCGATCGTCCCGTTCGTCACCGAGACGCTGTGGACGGCGCTCACCGGGCGTGAGTCGATCGTGATCGCCGACTGGCCGGTCGACAGCGGCTTCCGCGACGCCGCCGCCGAGCGGGAGATCGAGACGCTCCAGCAGGTCATCACGGAGGTCCGCCGCTTCCGTGCCGACCAGGGACTGCAGCCGGGCCAGAAGGTCCCGGCCCGCCTCACCCTGGACGGCACGGCGCTCGCCCCGCACGAGGCCGCCATCCGTCAGCTGCTGCGCCTCCAGCCGGAGGGCGACGCCTTCACGGCGACGGCGACCCTGCCGGTCTCGGGTGCCACGGTCGCGCTCGACCTGTCCGGCACGATCGACGTGGCGGCGGAGCGCAAGCGCCTCGCCAAGGACCTCGCGGCCGCGGAGAAGGAGAAGGCGCAGGCCACGGCGAAGCTCGGCAACGAAGCGTTCCTGGCGAAGGCGCCGGACAACGTGGTCGACAAGATCCGCGGCCGCCTCACCAAGGCGGACGCCGACATCGCCCGGCTGCAGGCCCAGCTGGACGGTCTGCCGCAGGCGTAGTCAGACGAAGAGGATATGGAGGGAGGGGGGGGGGGGCGGGGGGGGTGCGGGCACCCCCGGGGCGGCCCGCGGGCCGGGCCCCCCCGGGCGCCCCGCGGCGATGCGCTCACCCGTGTGTACCGGCGGGGTGTGCCGTCACTTCGCCAGGAAGGCGAGGAGGGCGGTGTTGACCTCCTCCGCGTGGGTCCACAGCAGGCCGTGCGGAGCGCCCTCGATCTCGACGTAGTCGGAGGAGGCAAGTGCCTTGTGGAAGGGGCGCGCGGTGTTCTCGGCGGGCAGGATGCGGTCGGCAGTGCCGTGCAGGATCAGGGCGGGCACGTCGACGGAAGGGATGTCGGCGCGGAAGTCGGTGTACCAGGTCGACGGGGCGGCGGACGCGGCGAAGAAGCCGCCGCCGGCCGCGGTGTTCCAGCTGTTGCGGACCGCTTCCTCGCTGATCCGGGTGCCCAGGTTCTCGTCGAGGTTGTAGAAGTCGTTGAAGAAGGCGGTGTAGTAGGCGTAGCGGTCGGCCTTGACGGCGGCGACGATTCCGTCGAAGAACTCCTTCGGAGCCACGCCGTCCGGGTTGTCGTCGGTCTTGAGCAGGCAGGGCTCGAGGGAGGCCAGGAAGGCGACCTTGGCGACGCGGGCGGAGCCGTACGTGGACACGTAGCGGGCGACCTCGCCGGTGCCCATGGAGAAGCCGACGAGGACGGCGTCGTTCAGGTCGAGGGTTTCCATCACGGTGTTCAGGTCGGCCGCGAAGGTGTCGTAGTCGTAGCCGGTCGTCGGCTGCGAGGACTGCCCGAAGCCGCGGCGGTCGTACGTGATGACGCGGTGGCCGGCGTCGAGGAGCGCGGCGCGCTGGCGCTCCCAGGAGTGACGGCCACCGTGGTCAGGACGGCGGGCACGTCGAACGCCTGAGCCGCCTTGGCGAGACCCACGGTGCTGTTGATGATCGCGGCGCGATCGCCGCTCCCGGTGCCGAAGAACATCTGCGGCTGGTGGTCCACAAAGAGCATGACGGCGTTGTCGGGCGTAAGGAGGTCCGCACTCGGGGCGGCCTGCACCTTGGCGATGTCGAACATGAGGGGGCCTTTCGGAGAAGTCGGTACCGTGCCGTCCGCGTTTTGCGGCTCGGCACACCCGAAAACTACGACCGGTCCGACCGACCTACTTTTCTCCCCGTGCCCAGGAGTTGGCACGACAGCGCACTACCCGCGCAAGTGATGTCCGTAGTCGTCCTCGGGATCTGTCGGCACTGTCTTGCTCACCCGCCGCCCGAGCCCCCGCAAGAGGCCGAGATGCCGACCGTCCACGTCAGCCAGACCGTCACCGCCCCAATCCCGCCGTATCGCCCGGCACTTCGTCACCATGGACCACATCCGGTCCGCCGACGCGGAGGCGATGCGGCAGGTCGAGGGCATCGGCAGCGAGAAGGCCCCGGTCATCGTCGGCGAGCTGGACGTGCTCGGCCCGGGCATCGACAAACTCACCGCGGCCGGGGTGAACATGACCGAGCCGGGCGCCACGGCACCTTCGCCCGACGGCCAGGGCGAGCCCGCCGCGCAGGCGGGTCCGCTGGAGGGCATGACCGTGGTGGTCACCGGCGCCATGACCGGCCCCTTGGAGCAGCTCAGCGGCAACCAGATGAACGAACTGATCGAGCGCGCGGGCGGCAAGGCGTCCTCCAGTGTCTCCCAGCGCACCAGCCTCGTCATGGCGGGAGAAGGCGCCGGGTCCAAGCGCACCAAGGCCGAGTCCCTCGACGTACGCCTGGCCACGCCGGATGAGTTCGCCGAGCTGGTGGCAGGGCTGTTGGCCTGAGCGCAGCTAGCGAGCGGGAGAAGGGTGGGCCGGCCCCGTGCGAACGGGGGTGGCACGGGACCACGTGCGCCTGCGCTATAGTTGATCTTGAGCCCACAGCCGGAACTCCCGGCACCGGGCCTCGCGTTGGTGGTCCAAGGAAAGACGCCCCACTTCCCGTGGGGAAATGCAGGTGCAAGGCCTGCCCAGCGCTCGCGACAAGCCCCGGGGTGCCCCACGGGACCCCGGGGGTTGTTTTGACGCCCGCGACACCCACCCCGGGAGTGTGGGGCCCCCCCCCCCCCGGGCGGCGCCCGCGCCCCCCTCAAGCTCCGTTCGGTCCTGTTC